>CAMWTF010000035.1 GCA_947177105.1 uncultured Lachnospiraceae bacterium
ATCGGGCAACATGCACTGTGCGGAAAGGAAAATCTAATCGTTAGTGAGTATAAATGAGTTATGAAAAGTCAGAGAAATAACAGAGGACATGTGTATGAAAGTATACTTTATCCGGCATGGGCAGACAAAGGGAAACAGGGAAGGCAGATATGTAGGCAGGACGGATGAGCCGCTATTGGCGGAAACAAAAGAAAAACTTTTTAAAAAAAGTCTGATTTTGAAAGCCGTCCTTAGTCCGGATGTTTTGTATGTGAGTCCCATGCTGAGATGCTGTGAGACCGCGCAGATTTTGTTTCCCGGAAAAGTGCAGATAGAGGTGGATGCGTTCAGGGAGTGTGATTTTGGGGAGTTTGAATACAGGAATTACGGGGAATTAAACGGTAATCCTGATTATCAGCGATTTATTGATTCTGGCGGTACATGCGGTTTTCCAGGCGGGGAGACTATGGATGAATTTCAGGACAGATGTGCCAGGGAGTTCTACAATATGCTTAGTTTTGAATGGAAACGGAAACCGGACAGCAGCATCGCTTTTATCGTTCATGGGGGAACAATCATGGCAATATTGGATCGCTTTTCGCATCCTCATAAAAGTTATTTTGAGTGGCAGACAGAAAATGGAAACGGCTATGTTGCCGAAGTGTCCTATGATGAAGGGGCAGAAAGGCTGTTGCTGGATCATATTATGGGGCTGAATGAGTTTCTGAATATTGCGGAGCAAAAGAAAAAATGAAAGAACGAATCTTAATTATCTGTGTGGGTGGAATACTGGATCTGATTTTGGGTGACCCACACTGGCTATGGCATCCGGTGCGCGGCATCGGTAAAATGATAGAGTGGGCAGAACGGGGGCTGCGCAGACTGTTTGGAATCCGTCCTGAAAAGGAAGCTGACATTGAAAAAAAGAGTGCGGCGGGAGTATTGCTTGTACTTGTGGTATTGACTGCAGCGCTGGCAGTAACCTTTGGGCTGCTTACTCTGGCAGGAATGGTACATCCGGCATTTCGGATTGTTTTGGAATGCATAATCTGTTACCAGATGCTGGCTATGAGATCCTTGAAGGTGGAGAGTATGAAGGTTTGCCGTGCCCTGAAGAACGGGGATGTGGAATCAGCCAGAAATGCAGTCTCCATGATTGTAGGAAGAGATACCGGACATTTGACGGCGGAGGGCATTACAAAGGCTGCTGTGGAAACAGTGGCGGAAAATACATCCGATGGAGTGATTGCCCCATTGTTGTATCTGTTTGTGTTTGGAGTTTACGGGGGAGTGGCATACAAGGCTGTGAACACAATGGATTCCATGGTAGGCTACCGCAATGACAGATATCTGTATTTGGGAAGGTTCGCTGCCAGGCTGGACGATTTCTGTAATTTTGTTCCGGCAAGGGTTTCGGCGCTGTGTATGATCATGGCAGCGTTTTTGTTAGGGTTGGATGGCAAAAGGGCAGCGTTTATTTTCAAGAGAGACAGATATTGCCATGCCAGTCCTAACTCAGCCCAGACAGAAGCCGTCTGTGCAGGGGCATTAGGAGTGGAACTTGCCGGGGATGCATGGTACTTGGGAGTCCTGCACAAGAAGCCTGTTATAGGTGATGCTGTAAGGGAAGTGGAGGCAGAGGATATTGCCAGGGTCAACAGGCTTCTGTATGTGACATCAGGGATTGTCTTTTTAGCAGGGATATTGATATTGGCTGCGCTGGCTGGAATTGGAATATGAGTTTTTGCCGGTATGGGCAGGGGTATTTAAGGTTTTCCTGTGAGAATAAAAGAGATATGGATAGAGGGCGTAATTATGGAATATTTTCATGGAGGTGACATTTATCGCAATGCGGTTCTATATGATTTTTCAATCAATATCAATCCGCTCGGGATGCCGCCGGGCTGCGTGGAGGCAGCAAAAAAGGGCGTAGAAATCTGTTCGCAATATCCGGACTTTAGAGGCGAGGAACTCTGCGAGGCCATTGCAGAGGCAGAAGGGGTCAGGGAGGAACAGGTTATTCTGGGAAATGGCGCCGCAGAACTTTTATATACCCTTATATCATGTGTGCATCCAGAGAGGGTCTTGATCCCGGTTCCGGCCTTTAGCGAGTATGAAGCTGCCGCGACTGCATTTGGAGGAAAATGTGATTTTTGGGAAATGCAGGAGGAAGCGGACTTCCGTTTGGAGGGAACCTTTTTAGAGGCTATTCAGGAATATACGGATCTTGTTATTTTGTGCAATCCTAATAATCCTACTGGAGTATCCATAAATAAAGAATTACTGCTGCAGATAGCTGAGAAATGCGAAAAAACAGGTACATGGCTTTGTGTGGATGAATGTTTCCTTCCTTTCATGGAGAAGGAGGGGGAACTGACATTGAAGCACAGCCTGGAAACTTTCCCTCATTTGATTGTACTGAGGGCATTTACTAAAATATACGGTATGCCGGGATTGCGGCTGGGATATGCGATGACAGCAGACAAAAGGCTGTTGCCTGGGATTAGGCGGTGTCTGCAGCCATGGAACACATCCATCCCGGCGCAGATGGCAGGCATGCAGGCATTGAAAGCGCGGGGTTTTGTGGAACAGACGGTAAAACTTGTCAAGGATGAGAGGGAGTTTTTATGCAGGGAACTCGCGGACATGCCATCTAAAATTGTGGACAAAATCTATCCGTCAGAGGCAAACTTTATTCTCATACGCAGCCGGATAGATCTGTATACCAAGATGCTGGAGCAGGGCTTTCTTATCAGGAATTGCAAGGATTATCGGGGGCTTAAGTCAAAGCAGGGCAGTCTGACGGGATATTTCAGGATCGCGGTTAGGACGCATGAGGAGAATGGGATTATTTTGGATTGCATGCGCCGAAGGGGCTTTACCCTTTAGCGCTGTCGCGCAGCGACTTTTAAACTAGGAGGGAAAATGGCGAAACCGATCATGATACAGGGAACGATGTCTAATGTTGGGAAAAGCCTGATTGCGGCAGGGTTATGCCGTATTTTCAAGCAGGATGGGTATAGGGTGGCCCCATTCAAATCCCAGAATATGGCGCTCAATTCCTATATAACGAAGGAAAATCTTGAAATGGGCAGGGCACAGGTGGTACAAGCCAAAGCCTGCGGCATAGAGCCAATGGTATGCATGAACCCGATTTTACTCAAACCTACCACAGATATGGGTTCGCAGGTGATTGTGAACGGGGAGATTATGGGAAATATGCGAGCCATGGACTATTTCAAGAAAAAGCGGGAGTATATCCCTATTATTAGTAATGCCTATGAAAAACTAGCATCCCGATATGATATTGTAGTGATAGAGGGAGCCGGCAGTCCTGCGGAAATCAACCTGAAGGCGGATGATATCGTGAATATGGGAATGGCGGAAATAGCCGATGCACCGGTACTGTTGGTTGGAGATATTGACAGAGGCGGCGTGTTTGCTCAGCTGATTGGTACTGTGATGCTGCTGGAAAAACAGGAACAGAACCGTATACAAGGGCTTATCATCAATAAATTCCGGGGAGATAAACGGATACTCGACCCAGGGCTTGTCATGATCACTGAAAAGTGCGGGAAAGAAATTCTTGGGGTGGTTCCCTACATAGATGTGGATATTGAGGAGGAGGACTCATTGGCAGAAAGCCTGGAACAAAAGACTGTGAGGGGGTGCATTGATGTTGCGGTCATAAGACTGCCTAAAATATCCAATTTTACAGATTTTCAGGCACTGGGTGCAGAGACAGATGTATCTGTGAGATATGTGGGGAGGATAACTGAACTGCAGCATCCCGACTTAATCTGTATTCCGGGTACGAAAAATACCATCAGCGACTTGAAATGGTTTCGTGAAAACGGCCTTGAAGCGGCGGTAAAGCGTCTTGCCGAAGAAGGCACACCTGTTATCGGCATCTGCGGCGGTTATCAGATACTTGGAACGCAGATTGTGGATGCCTGTGGCATGGAAGGCGGCGGACAGATACAGGGTATGGGGCTGCTTCCCATTGTCACTCATTATGAGCCGGAGAAAATGAGAAAACAGAATGAAGGGGTAGTGGCGCAGTTGACAGGGATATTTCAGAACCTCTCGGGGAAAACGGTGAGTGGGTATGAACTACATATGGGAAGGTCTTTCCCGGATGTCGAGAGTGGGGAAAATGGGGGTATACAGCAAGATGTAAGCGCACTGCTCCAGCTGTCGGATGGACTTGACGGATGCTGCAAGGGGAATGTATTTGGCGCCTATCTTCATGGTCTTTTTGACAGGGAGGAATTTAGGAATGCCCTGATACAGATACTTTGCAGCAAAAAAGGGATTGAAAGAGAAATTCTGGGCGGGTTTTCTATGGAAACCTATCAGGAGGAGCAATTTGATAAGCTGGCAGACACATTGCGCAGGAATTTAGATATGGATGCGGTATATCGTATTATGGGATTGGGAAAATAAAGCGGAATGAAAGAAGGAGGAAATTGTTATATGCAGTTTGAGACGATTTTGCCACAGGAAATTGAAAAGCGCAGCTTAGAAATCATTACAGAGGAATTGGGGGATGCCAAATTAGATCCTCTTCAGGCTCCCGTCATTAAGCGTGTGATCCATACAACGGCTGATTTTGAGTATCTGGATACGCTCTGCTTTTCTGAAAATGCAGTGCAAAAGCTGCAGGAGGCATTGCGAAATGGGGCATGTATTGTTACCGATACCCAGATGGCAAAGGCTGGTATCAGCAAAAGAACATTAGAAAAGTATGAAGGGAAGGTATATTGCTTTATGGGGGATGAGGATGTGGCGCAGTCAGCGGCAAAGAATGGAACTACTAGAGCCGCCGCCAGTATGGATAAAGCCGCAGAGCTTTCACAAGATATTGTTTTAGCTGTAGGAAATGCGCCTACGGCATTGATACGCTTGTATGAATTGATGGAACAGGGAAAGATAACCCCTAAAGGAATTATTGGTGTGCCTGTAGGTTTCGTGAATGTTGTGCAGGCCAAGGAATTGATCATGCAGTGCGATGTACCCTATATTGTAGCCAGAGGACGGAAGGGCGGGAGCAATGTGGCGGCGGCTATCTGCAATGCGCTTTTGTATGCCATGGAATAACAGGAGGAAATATGATACATTTATACACAGGTGAAGGGAAGGGAAAGACTACTGCCGCTATCGGTCTCTGTATACGGGCTGCGGGAAGGGGGCACCGCGTTTGTTTTTCTCAGTTCATGAAAGGAAATGACACAGGGGAACTCTATGTGCTGGAGAGTCTGCCTAATGTGGAAATTCTCCGAAGCGGGAAAAATTACGGCTTTTATGCTTCTATGTCAGAGGCTGATAAGGAGGAGCTTACTGAAGTCCATAACAGCATTTTGGACAGCCTTCTGGAAAAAGCGGGGAGCGGAGCATGCCGAATGGTTGTTATGGATGAATTGACCTATCCTGTAAAATGGGGATTGCTGGATAGGGATAAGCTGGAAACATTGCTGGGGCTGGGAAAAGAAGGCAGTACCAGAAATGTTGAGATTGTAATTACCGGACGTGATGCAAAGGATTTCCTGAAAAATGCAGCGGACTATATTACGCAGATGGAATGTGTGCGCCATCCCTATGAAAAGGGAATAGCGGCAAGAGAGGGGATTGAATTCTGACTTAACATGCCAGAGATGCAGGAGGGAGAGTATGGAGGCTTTTTTTCCGGAATTATTGGACAACTTTATGAATAGGGACTTTATGAAAAAGGTGTGCGAAAAATTTCATTATGATGAAATACATCTAAGTGAACTGCAGACTGTCGCAGGAAAAATGCTGCCATCAATGCGTCAGGAGGCTTTTTGGGAAGTATGTGCTCCATGGGTATGGGATTGTGGAGAAAAAACAGATGTTGTCTATGAGTGTGTTGTCATGACCCTGGGAACAGCATTGGACTGCCTGCAGGAGAGCTACAATAATGAGGGAATGTTAACCAAGAGTTATATGCTGGAAACATTGGCCAGTGAATTGCTGCTGCAGGGTTACAGTGCCTATAACCGCCATGTCAGGGATGTATCCGGCTGGCATGTTGCGAGATATCATTTCCCTGGCAGTGAAAAGAGTCTGCCTTTGGAAATGCTGCCACATATATTAAGCAGGTTTTCTGTGAAGGTGTCATGTAATGAGGCGTTTTGCATGTTGCCTAAAAAAAGTGTGGTGTTTGTGGCGGAACTGACACAGGATGAAAAGGTTAAATGTGAGGGTATTTGCGTGGGCTGTGGAAATGTAAAATGCTCCAATAGAATGGAGGATGTTCAAATGGATCAGACAATGATGGATATGCCTTTAACATACGGGTATCAAAGAATTTTTGGAAAGTGGTAAATACAAGCTGGATATCGTCTCGTCTATTGATAGCGTGGAGTGCTCACCCCGCCCTGCGGGAGAGGCGGGAGAGCAGCTGATAGCCTGCGGCGGCGGCCAGGGGGGCGAAGAGCAGGTTCCAGCCGACGGGCGGACCGGGATATAATTCTCCCAGGGAGCCCAGTACAAATCCCAGGATCAGCAGATAGGTAGGCTGGGGGCGGCGCTGCATGGCCTTCCCCAGCAGGCGGGTGACCAGCAGGGTGCAGAGAACGGCGCCCAATCCCAGAGGAACCAGGGACAGGAAATGGAGCTGGCTGACCGCCGCCATCACCGGCTCGTACAGTCCCAGCATCAGCAGCATCTGAGATACACTGATGCCGGGCAGGATCAGTGCCACGGCCAGGATGCAGCCTCCCAGGAATTGGAACAAGAACCGGGAGAGGGAAAATGTACCAAAGACGGCGCCGTCAGGGGCAGGGCTGCCGCCGGAGAGCCCGGCGGCAAACAGTCCCTCCGGCAGAGCCGCCAGACCATACACCACAAACAGACCTGCCAGGGGCCAGAAAAGTACCTGCCAGGTCATTTTTTTGACTTGGGCCTGCCTGCAGATCAGGGGAATGCCTCCGGCCACTGCTCCCAGGAAAAAATAGCTGACAACCACAGGATAACGTTCCAGCAGGGCCAGTACGCCATTTGCCAGCAGGGCCATGCCTGCCAGCGCCCCTGCGCTAAACAGCGCCAGAAAACACAGATTTTCCAGGATGCCCTGTGAGCCTGGGATTCCACGCGCTCCAAAGAAGCGTCGTGTCCCTGTGTCCCCCTGTACACCGGTGGCGCATTGCGCTTTTGAGTGCCTTCGCTTTTTCCCGGCAAGAGGCTCCCCGGTAGATATCCAGTCTGCTAACAGCCGGGGCAGATTTCCCACGGCTGCAATCAAATCTTCATAGATTCCAAGGATCATGGCCATAGTGCCCCCGCTGGCCCCCGGCACCGTCATGGTGCCGCCTATGATCATAGCTTTGACCAGGATTTGCCACCAACTCTGTTTTTTGTTCATAATAAATCCCCCATCAAGTCCGGCTGTTTCAATATATCCGGTAGATGGGGGGAACATTCCTTAATTTTGACTATGTATATAATTTGTGTGGAGGGATTACTGTTTTGAGAGCTGCAGCATTTTCTCCATATCCGCAATCAGTCCGGTGGAATACTGCTGCGCCTCGTTGCAAAGCTGCTCCGCCAGGCCGTATTGCTGGCTGTTGATCGCCTGAATCACGTCCGCTCCATACTGGTGGAATCTCTTATGCTTTTCACCCAGGGCATTCCAGATGGGCAGTATCTCAGGGTTCTTGGGAGTCAGGGCATAATAGAAATGCCCGAAACCACATTTGCTGGAGTTGAGCTGCAGCGGCAGCGCCGTGCGTCTTTGCACCATATCCTGCAGATTGTTAAGCCATGTGCGGTGTGCGGTGATGGCGCTGCTCACATACTGGGCAAACTCCTCGTTGTTTATATGGAAGAAGGGATCGTCGCTCATGGAGCCCATCTGCTTCGCCGCATCGTCCAGCGTCTTCTCGATTCCCACCACAGGCTCTACGGCCTTGATCAGATCCTGGCTGACAGTGCTCATGAACTCGGTGCTGTCCCGCAGCTGGTTCTCCATCTCTGTCATGGAACTGCTGATCTCCTGGCTGACAGCCGCTATGGAACTGATGGTTTCACTGACCTTGGAGACTTCCTCACGGTTCTCGCTGTTCAGTGTCCAGACATTTTCGATCTTCTCTGTCATGTGTTCCAAGATATTGATGGTATCCTTGGTGCTGCCTACGCTTTTATGGGAGGCATCTTTTATATTGGATACAAACTCACTCATATTCTGAGTTAGATTCTGGGTCTTTTCGGCCAGGTCACGGATTTCACCCGCCACCACGGCAAAGCCCCGTCCGGCTTCTCCGGCCCTGGCTGCCTCTATGGAGGCGTTCAGCGCCAACAGACTGGTCTGGAGGGATATGGTCTCGATGCCCTCTATGACATCGCTCAGGTGGCCGATTATTTCCAGCAGGGCGTCCATGTCCCCTTTCATGCTTTGTGATACCTGGGTGGTCTGCTCCGAGAGCTCCTTGATGGAATTGAGCTCCTGCTGGGCCGTCTCTATCTTGCGGTATACATTGTCCGCCGCCGAGGAGACGTTCACAATATTGTGGGTCATCTCCTCGTGCATATTGGTGTTATTGGTCCGCCCCGACATATCCGAGCTGCCGGAGGAACCAAACAGAGCTTCTGTGGCTCTGGCAACCTTCCGGGAGATATCCAGAATCTTGTCATTCTGGTACTGCATGGTCAGATCCAGCGAACTGATCTGCATAACGGCCTTGATATTCTTGTCAAAAACCTCGGCAAACTGTTTCCGGCCCTGCAGCAGCCGCTTGTAGATCCCGCTTAATTCCGGTTCCCGGGAGTAATCTGCCTCTTTCAATTCGGAAATAGCTTTCATAAGAACAACTTTGTTACCTTTGAATCCCATGTTGTATTCTCCTATTTTGAGTTCCGCATCTGTCTGTCTGGATGGCGCCATTTTTGCGCAGAACAATTTTCGACTGCTTTGGCATCATTCAGGCAAATGCTTTTTTGAGTCTCGCCGCCCCCGCAAATGGGAGCAGGCAGTTACAAAACCTTTGCCGCAGTCAGCAGCAGATACTATGTCGTCTAACTTATGTATATAGGTTTATGATAAAAGATTTTACAAAACTTTGCAACAACTTTGTTGTGTTTTAGTAAAATTTTTTGCAGGAAAAATAGAGAAAAGACATGACTCATATTTTAGCTAAGGCCCTCATAGGTTGTACCAGTATAGGACCAGGGGGCGTATGGCGGACTCCGGGTCCAAATGCGGATTGATGCGATACCGCAGGATTCAATTGCGGTATGCGGGAAAGGGGACAGGAATGTTTGAAGCGAGGAGCATACAGGAGACATGCAGGGAACTGCAAAGCGACGGGGAGAGGGGTCTGACCCGGCAGGAGGCCGTCAGGCGCTACAGTATCCACGGCAAGAACGCTTTGCAGGAAAAGCGGAAAAAGACAATGATAGAATCCTTTTTCTCGCAGCTTAATGATCCCTTGATCTATGTGCTGCTGGTGGCTGCGGCCATCTCCATTTTTTTGGAGGAGACCAGCGATGCCATCATCATCGGGGTGGTAGTGCTGCTCAACGCCGTGGTGGGCATGATACAGGAGGGCAAGGCCCAGCGGGCGCTGGATTCCCTGAAAAAGCTGGTGAGTCCCAAGGCGTTCGTGATCCGGGAGGGCGTCCTGCAGGAGGTGGAGGCATACACTCTGGTGGTGGGAGATCTGGTGAATCTGGAGGCGGGCTGTCAGGTTCCGGCGGATATGCGTCTTATTGAGTGTACCAACCTGAAGGCGGAGGAGTCGGCCCTGACCGGGGAATCCCTGCCCGCCGCCAAGTCGGCGGCTTTTATCGGCCAGGAGGGGATGCCTCTGGGGGATCGCCAGAACATGGTCTACATGTCCACAGTCATAACCGGCGGCAGGGGATTGGGCATGGTGACGGCCACGGGCATGGACACGGAGATCGGCAGGATCGCCTCCCTGATCAATGAGGGAAAGGAGGAGCAGACTCCGCTCCAGAAGCGCTTGGGGGATCTGGGGAAGGTGTTGAGCATCTTGTCTCTGCTGCTGTGCGCCGCCCTTTTTGGCATTGCCCTGCTGCAGCGCCGCAATCTCTTTGAGATGCTGCTGACGGCCATCTCACTGGCCGTGGCGGCAGTGCCGGAGGGACTCCCGGCGGTGGTCACTATCTGCCTGGCTCTGAGCGTGACCCGCATGGTGAAAGTGCATACCATTGTGAGAAAGCTGCCCTCGGTGGAGACCCTGGGGGCCGTGAGCATCGTCTGCTCGGACAAAACGGGAACCCTGACCCAGAACCGCATGACGGTGGAGCAGTGCTATACGGGCCAGAAAATGGTGCCGGTGACGGAACTGGACGGGCCGGAGTATGAGGCGCTGCTGGAGGGAATGACTCTGTGCAATGACGCCGTACTGGAGGAAAAAATTGGAGATCCCACGGAACTGGCGCTGCTGCAGCTGGCCCATAGTTATGGCGTGGACAGAGCGGAACTGGAAAAGCGTATGCCCCGGCGCCGGGAACTGCCCTTTGACTCCGACCGCAAGATGATGTCCACCTTCCACTACAGGGGCAGCGCCGGCGTTACTTTTACCAAGGGCGCGCCGGATGTGGTGCTGGGGCGCTGCACACATATCATGGTGCGGGGGCAGTGCATACCCCTGCAGCCCGGTCACGTCCGGCAGATCCGCAAAGCCATGGAGAAGATGGCGGACGAGGCTCTGCGCACTCTGGCCATCGCCATGAGGGTGGGAAACCCTGTACAGGGATCCCCAAGCCAGGGACCGGGAGTTCTGTCTACGGGCAGTGTGATTCAGGAGCAAGGTCTGACCTTCCTGGGCATGGTGGGTATGCGTGACCCGGCCCGGCCCGAGGCGGCGGGGGCGGTGGCCACCTTCCGGCAGGCGGGGGTGGAGACCGTGATGATCACCGGGGATCATGTGGATACGGCCTACGCCATCGGCCGGCAGCTTGGCATCGTCCAGAGCAGACAGCAGTGCATGACAGGGCAGGAACTGAGCCGGATCCAGGAGGAGGAACTGGCGGAGCGTCTGGCCCAGGTGCGGGTATTTGCCAGAGTGGCGCCGGAGCAGAAGGTGCAGATCGTCACGGGTTTCCAGCAGGCGGGCCACATCGTGGCCATGACCGGGGACGGGGTCAACGATGCGCCCTCCCTGAAAAAGGCGGATATCGGCATAGCCATGGGGGCCTCCGGCACGGATGTGGCAAAGCAGGCGGCGGACATGATCCTGACGGACGACAATTTTGCCACCATTGAGAAAGCCATAGAGGAGGGCAGGGGTGTCTATGAAAACATCCGCAAATCCGTGATTTTCCTGTTGTCCTCCAACCTGGGGGAGATCGCCACCATGTTCCTGGCGGTGACCTGCGGCCTGGCCTCCCCCCTGCGATCCAGCCATATTCTGTGGATCAACCTGATCACGGATTCTCTGCCGGCGCTGGCGCTGGGGGTGGATCCCAACGATGCCGGATCGCTGATGCAGCATCCGCCCAGAAAGCCCGGCGAGAGCTTGTTTGCCCGAGGGGGCCTGGCCTGCACCTGCTTTTACGGTCTGTTGATCGCAGCCATCAGCCTGACAGCCTTTTTCCTGATTCCGCTGCAGGCCATGAAGGCCCAGCACTTACCTTTTACATTGGAAAACATAGGCAGAATGATGGCGCTGGAGGGCATTCTGCGCAGGTCCCAGACCTATGCGTTCACGGTGCTGGGCATGAGCCAGCTGTTCCACGCGGTGGGAATGCGGGATATGGGGCGGTCCTTTTTCAAGATGAACCATCTGGAGAACAAGCTGATGCTTCTGGCCTGCGTTCTGGGGTTCCTGCTGCAGTTCGCCGTGACGGAGATCCCCTTTTTGATCACCGCCTTTGGCACCACCCATCTGCAATGGAGGGAGTGGGGGATCCTGGCGCTGCTGGCATCTTTCCCGCTGTTGGCCCATGAGGTCATGATTCTGGTGGGGAGGAAAAGGGAGGACTAGACAAATGCAATAACGCCAATAGAGCATATAGATTCATCGGTTTCTATATGCTCTAACGCTGTTATTATATTTGATGTTGATCGATATGATTGATTACGCCAACTGCATGACCTCGGCTTCAAGTTCCTTTAATTCGTCCATAGATAAAGATGGTACATAACGTGCAATCTTTTCAAGCGACATTTCTCCGTCTTTAATCATTCTTTCCGCTGTTTCTCTAGCTTCATCGTGCCTTTCACTCTTAATAAACGACTTCATTATCTGTTCTTCATCAAACAAACTCATCATAATCGTCACAACCTCCT
>CAMWTF010000036.1 GCA_947177105.1 uncultured Lachnospiraceae bacterium
GTCCCACCCGGTCAAACAGCATCAGCTTGGCAAAATTGGCCGCCGCCAGTGTGCCGCCGCAGAGGACGGCCGTGCGCAGTTCCTTCCACAGGATCCTGGGCACGTCCCCATAGCAGATCTCCCCCAGAGAAAGGCCGCGGATAATGGTCACACTGGCCTGTCCGCCCGCATTGCCGCCGGTGTCCATCAACATGGGGATAAACGCGGTCAATGCCACATAGACGCTGAGGGCGTCCTCAAAGGAAGTGATGATGCTGCCGGTAAAGGTGGCGGACACCATCAGAAGCAGCAGCCAGGGTATTCTCTTTTTGTAGGTCTCCCACACGGAGGTGCGCATATAGGGCTTGTCACTGGGCACCAAAGCCGCCATCTTCTCCATATCCTCGGTGGCCTCTTCCTCGATGACATCCACAATATCGTCCACGGTGATAATGCCCACCAGACGATTCTCATTGTCCACCACCGGCATGGCTGTAAAGCCGTATTTCTGGAATTGATGGGCAACCTCCTCCTGATCGGTATGGGTGTGTACGGACACCACGTTCTCATGCATAATCTCCCCGATGATCTCGTCGGGCTGACTGAGCAGCAGATAACGCAGCGCCACCGTGCCTAAGAGCTTTCGCTGGGCATCCAGCACATAGCAGATATTGATGGTCTCGCTGTCCAGCCCCACTCTGCGTATCCGGTCGATGGCGCCCTCCACCGTCAGGTTCTCCTTCAGGTCCACGTATTCCACTGTCATGATACTGCCCGCGGAATCTTCGGGATAGCGCAGCAGATGGTTAATATCCCGGCGGGTCTCCGGGCTGGCATTCTCCAACAGGCGCTTCACTACGTTTGCCGGCATCTCCTCCAGCAAATCCACGGCGTCATCGGCCATCAGGTTGTCGATGATGCTGGCCGCCTCCCGGTCCGTCAGGGAGGTGATAACCATCTGCTGCAGATCCACATCCAGATAGGAAAAAATATCCGCCGCCAGATCTTTGGGCAGGATTCTGAAAGCCTTGACCATACTCTGTTCCGGCAGTTCTTCCATACACGCGGCTATATCCGCGTCATTCAGGTCCACCAACAGCTGGCGTAGCCTGGTATACTGCTGCGTCTGCAGCAGCTCCTGTATTGTCTCAAATTCCTTTAACTGCTCCATAGCATTTCTCCTTATGATGATTTTCTATGTGACTGCAACTTCGCCCGGGAACGGGCTCACTACTGCTTTTACTGCTCTTCATAAAAAACCACCACCTTTCTGAGAAACACTTTTTACCTGTCTATTTTACGATTGTGTCCTTTTCTTGTCAACAAAACTTATTTCTTTTTTACACTCCCAGCCGATCCTGCCGCAGGTGGCTTCCACCAGTTCTTTTTGCAGGCCCGCGGCCTGGTCCGCGGGAATCCGGAGAGTCAGCAGCACCTCCTGCCCATACTGGCTGTCCACAGGCTCCAGACCATGCTGCCCCAATATGTAGAGGACCTTTCCAACGCCGTTGTAGTCTGTCTGCAGGCTGATCTCCATCCCCTGTGTCATAACGCCCACTATGCAATTGTCCAGTCCTGCCTTCACCGCCTGGGTATAAGCCCTGACCAGTCCGCCCGTGCCCAGCAGTATGCCGCCGAAATACCGGGTAACCACCACCGCCACATTGCGGATTTCCTCCGCCAGCAGCACTTCCAGCATGGGCCTGCCCGCCGTGCCGCTGGGTTCCCCGTCGTCGCTGCAGCGGGTCAACTCCCCCCTGCCGCCGATAACGAAGGCGCTGCAATTGTGCCTGGCGTCCCAGTATTTTTTCTTTATCTCCTCAATGAAAGCCGCCGCCTCCTGCTCGGTCTCCACCCTGCGCACCGTGGCGATAAAGCGGGATTTTTTCTCCACGATCTCCCCCTGTCCGCCCTCAAGCACCACCCGATA
Organism: uncultured Lachnospiraceae bacterium; assembly: GCA_947177105.1. GTDB lineage: Bacteria > Bacillota > Clostridia > Lachnospirales > Lachnospiraceae > Acetatifactor. The sequence goes on from CAMWTF010000036.1 coordinate 1,910, forward strand.
ATTTATATTCTGTTCCGATGCCATAATGCCGCCCCCTATATGTATTAAGCGTTTTGCAGCCTTCTATCAGTATATCCCAAAAGTGCCTGCCAGGCCAATACTTTCTGATTAAAATACGAAAATTTTGTGAACAATTCTTAATATCCACCCGAACCCCTTTATTTACCAGAAAAAATTTGATATAATATGCAAATAGGACGGAGTCCTGTACCACAATTGAAAGGAAGTCTCTCTATGAATTATAGCAGAAAAGGCGTCCGGGCCAAGAAAAAAGCCCTGAATGCCAAATCACAAAAAATAGGAAGAAAGGCCGCCCTGCTGGTGCTGGAACTCTTTCTGATCTCTGTCCTGGGGATAGGGGTCATCGGAGCCTCCGCCGGCATCGGCATGTTTAAGGGCATACTGGCCTCCACGCCCCAGATTACCCCCAGTCAGGTGGCCCCCGTGGGCGCCGCCACCTTCGTGTATGACTGCGAGGGCAACAAGCTGGACGAGCTCATAGCCGTCAACTCCAACCGCATCATTGTAACCCAGGACAAGATTCCGGAGAACCTGGCACATGCTTTTGTGGCTCTTGAGGACGAGCGCTTCTACCAGCACAACGGCATAGACTACAAGAGCCTGGTACGTGCCGGTTACCAGTTCGTGAAAACCATGGGCGATGAGACCCAGGGCGCCAGCACCATCACCCAGCAGCTGCTGAAGAACACCATTTTCACCAGCTGGACCTCCGAAGGCGACAACATGATCAAAAAAATAAAGCGCAAATTCCAGGAGCAGTTTCTGGCCATCGAATTGACCAAGACTCTGAGTAAGGATGAGGTCCTGGTGCGCTATATGAACACCATCAACCTGGGGCAGAATACCCTGGGCGTGGAGGCGGCCGCCCAGCGGTATTTCGGAAAAGCCTGCAGCGAACTGACCCTGTCTGAATGCGCAGTCATCGCCGCCATCACCCAGAACCCCAGCCGCTACAACCCCATCAGTCATCCTGACCAAAACGCGAAGCGCCGGAAGACATGTCTGGAAAATATGTTAAGACTGGAATTTATCAGTAAAGAAGAATATGATGAGGCCCTGGCGGACAATGTATATGACCGGATTGAGAGCCACAATATCGACTACCTGCAAAACAGTTCCTCCAGCAGCTTTTTCGTGGACGCGGTGCAGCAGCAGGTCAAAAATGATCTGATGGCCACGGGCATGAATGAGACCCTGACCGAGTTTATGCTGTATTCCGGCGGTCTGCGGATTATGACCACCATGGATCCCAAGATCCAGGCCATAGCGGATGCCGAGGTAGCCAACCCGGACAATTATCCTCCCAATGTGAAATGGCTGCTGGACTACGCGCTGACCATTACCCATGCGGACGGCAGCCATGACAACTACAGCAAAGAGATGATGACCAAGTACTTTAAGGAGAATGTGGATAAGAATTTCAATCTGATATTCACTTCTCAGGAGGCCGCCCTTGAGGCCATAGAGCAGTACCGCAGCACACTGTTAAAGGAGGGGGATGACTATGATGAATCCTATCATTTAAGCCCTCAGCCCCAGGCAGCCCTGGCCATCATAGAGCAGGAGACTGGCTATGTCCGCGCCATAGTGGGAGGCCGGGGAACCAAGGAGGGACGGCTTACTTTCAACCGCGCCACCGACGCCAAGAGACAGCCCGGCTCTACCTTCAAGGTACTGGCTTCCTATGCGCCTGCGCTTGACAGCTGCGGCATTACTCTGGCCAGCGTGTATATTGATTCCGCCTTTAACTATGCGGACGGCACACCTGTGCGGAACTGGTACGGGGAGGCATACAAGGGACCTGTGACTGTGCGTTATGCCATTGAGCAGTCCATGAATATCATTGCGGTAAAAACAATCACACAGATCACGCCGAAGCTGGCCTATGACTATCTGCTCAATTTCGGCTTCACCACCCTGACCACCGGCAAAGTAGTGGGAAATCAGGTGCTGGGGGATATAAACCAGGCAACTGCGCTGGGCGGTCTGACCGATGGTGTCACCCCCCTGGAGTTGACCGCGGCCTACGCCACCATTGCCAACGGCGGCGTCTACAACGAGCCCAAGCTCTATACCAGAGTCGAGGATGCGGACGGCAATGTTATTCTGGACAACACCGGCTTTGAAGACAGCCATCGGGTACTGCAGGAATCCACGGCATTTTTATTGACAGATGCCATGGTGGACGTAGTGACCAAGGGTACCGGTACCGCCGCCAACTTCAGCCGGGAGATGGCTATCGCCGGCAAAACCGGCACCACCTCCAGCAATGTGGATGTGTGGTTTGCCGGCTTTACCCCATATTACACCTGCGCCACCTGGGTTGGCTATGACAACAATGTACACATGAGCAGCAAAAGAGGGGAAAACAACGAGACCAATATCGCCAAGACAATCTGGCACAACGTGATGGAACAGATCCATGCCGAGCTGCCCAGTCAGGCTTTCTATGTTCCCACAGGAGTGATCCAATACACCGTATGTAAGGATTCCGGCAAAGTCCCTAATCCCGGCGTGTGTCCGGCAGCCTCTCTGAGTTCGGAGTATTTTGCGGCGGGAACGGAACCCACCGAGGTATGCGACGTACACTACAGCGGCTTGATCTGTGAGTATGACCAGCTGCCTGCAAGCGCGGAGTGTCCCTTCACTTATCCCGGCATAGCCACCAGACTGCCGGCGGAGGATCCTTCCCTGGAGGCCGGATCCACCGTACAGGTGACACAGCCGGACGGCTCCATAGCCTATATTAACCCGAATGTACAGAACACCTGCCATCACAATGCCAGCTTCTTTCTCACCCCGAATTATGAGGTCATTTTAAGCAGCGAGCAGGCCGAACTGGAATTGCGGCATCAACTGTTACAGCCAACACTGCCGATACAGCCAGACGGATTATTGCCCAATGCCGACGGCTGATAAAGTGTGAGAAGAACTGCGTAAAAAAGGAAACCTTGCAAATCAGGTTTCCTTTTTTACGTGGTCATCTCACGGCTCTACATAATATCTATTTAGCCACATATACTATTCATGAGGTGATTTCTATGAAGCTTTTAAAGCGATATGCAATAATAGGAATAATTTTTGTTCTAATCACAGGGACACTCGCTCACTTTGTATATGATTGGTCAGGCAAAAATCAGATAGTTGGTCTTTTTACACCAATTAATGAATCTATATGGGAACATATGAAATTGCTATTTTTTCCAATGTTCATATACGCACTTATAATGATTTTGAAGTTTCGTAAAAAATACCCCTGTATTTCTTCATCGCTATGCTTTGGGATATTAATTGGAACACTGCTAATCCCCCTTTTTTACTATGCCTATACTACTATTTTAGGTAAAAATATCTTCCTATTGGACATCTGCACATTCATTTTAAGTATCATTATCGCCTTTGCGCTTTCTTACAAACTTACGATGTCCTGCAGACTGGAAACTTACAAATATTTGCTGTGTATTTTGGTGTGCATCCTCTTTGTATGTTTTTTAGCATTCACTTTCCACCCTCCGGATACTACCATTTTTCAAGATCCCACAATCTCTGCCACAACGTAAGCAGCTATTTGATTACCCTTAAATTATACAACAAAAAAACCTTGATTGTCTCAAGGTTTTTCTAAGCTGCTGACGGGAATCGGACCCGTGACCTCCGCACTACCAATGCGACGCTCTACCGACTGAGCCACAGCAGCAGGTTGTGATGTTCTCTCAACCACAAAAGATATTTTATCAAAAGAAATTGTATTTGTCAACATAAATTGAACAATTTTTTTCTACAATTTTTATAAAAACCTGAAACTAGAAATACTTGTTCTTGGTCTTGCGGAGCAGGAAACGCACCTGATAGCCGTGCTGCTCGCACAGGGTGTTAATCACGCTCTCTGCCTCCTGGACCGCATTGTCGTTGACACAGAAGATACAGTACCCCTTCTTCCGGCCCAGTCGGAAGATACCGCCCTTATTCCACCGGATAAAGTAGGATATCCTGTTCTGCAGCAGCTCTCTCTCTATAGCCTGCTTACAATCCAGGTCGCCCACTTCGCACAATTCTATCTCATTATTTACTTTTACCATACTATATAATGTCTGCTGCATCCAACCCATCCCCACATATCTGCAATTGCCGCCCGCCGCATCTAGGGCTAATCGGATTATAGCACATCAAAGAATCTTTTTCAAGTTCCTTATTCTACTTCCATTCCTTCCGGCCATAATTCTCCCGCATCTGGCTGAGAATGTAAGGCTTCAGTTCCGCCGACGTGATCTGTCCTATATCGGGAAAACTTATGCTTGCCATAAAACATACTATCTGGGATCCCACCGCATAGCAGAGATAGCCTATGGGCAGATCCGTCCGCAGCTCTCCTCTCTCCATGCCCTCTCGAATCAAATTGCGCAGCATTGTGACCAATGTATAATTCTCCTGCCCTGCCTCCCTGATCCGCTCCTGGAGCTTCAGCCCGCAGATGGAGGTGTCCGTCAATAGATGAATGAAATGCAGGAAACACTCCCGCTCCGCCATTTTATCCTCCAGCACCTCCAGCAGGTATTCCATCTGGTCAAAAAAACTGGTGCGCTTACAAAGCTCTGTCTTCACCTCCTCCTGTATGCATACCATTGCGTGCAGGATGGCGCTGACGATGATCTCCTCACGGGTGTCAAAATAGTCATAGGCCGTACCTTTGCCGATGCCCGCCTTACGGGTGATATCCGACACCTTGAGGGTGCGGATGTCCACCCCCTCAAGGATCAGTTCCATCACTCCCCGGTAAAGCTGCCGCACCTTGTCCGGTATCTGTTCCTTTGGTTCAAATCCAGTTATCTTTCTCATCTCTTATTCCTCTGCCCCATCCGCCTTTACTTTTTTCATACGCCTTCTGCTCTTTGCAGGTACGCCCGGCAGTCTCTTTTCCCTGATAAAAATATCATAAATGCAGGGAACCACCACCAGAGTAAGCAATGTGCCGTACAACAGCCCCCCAATGGTGGTGACTGCCATGGGCCTTGCCATCTCCGCACCCATATCGTTGGAGAGTACCATGGTGGACAACGCCAGAATCGTGGTCAGCGCCGTCATCAGCACCGGCCGCAGCCTGGTGCGTCCAGCCGTCAGGATGGCCTGGCGCTTCTCCATCCCCTGCTCCCGCAGCTGATTCATATAGTCGATGAGCACGATGCCGTTATTGACGATGATTCCCGCCAGCATGACAAAGCCGATCAGAGCGATGACACTGATCTCGCTGCCGCTGAAAAACAGCCCCAGCAGGCCGCCGGTAAAGGCCAGGGGAATCGTAAACATGATGATAAAGGGCAGCAGCAGGGACTGGAATTGGGCCACCATGATCAGATACATAAACACAACGGCCAGCAACAGCATCAGCAGCACTTGGCTGATGGCATCATTGATCATCTCATTTTCACCGGAAAATACCAGGCTGTAGCCCTCCGGCACAGGAAAATCCGCCAGCCGGGCTTCCACTCTGGTGGACACCTGGCCCACATTGTAACCGTCGGCAATGGCCGCGGACACCTCTATATAACGGTTCTGATCCACACGGCTGATGGAGCTTAAAGATACCGCCGAGGAAAGCCTGGCAATCTCTGACAGAGGAATCTCCACCTCCTTGCCCTCCTCGTCCGTCCCCTTGATGGACAGATCGGCCATCATAGCCCTGGTCAGCTGTGTGTCGCCTCCGTTGGACACATAGACCACATAATCCTTGTCTGCCGCCGCTAAGGTGGTGGCGTTGCTGGAATCCGCCAGCTTGGGGGCAATCTGAGCGAACACCTGGGCCACGGTCAATCCATACTGCACCGCCTTTTCCTTGTCAACGGTGATCCGCAGTTCCTCGCCGCTCTCGGCCATCCCATCGGACACTTGACTGGTTCCCTCCACGGACTCCACGATGGCCGCCACATCCCCGGCGATCTGCCGCAGCGTATCCAATTCCCGGCCACGCACCTGTATGGAGATGCCGCTGCCTCCCATGGCGCTCATATCCATGCTGGAGGTGTCTACTGTGATCTCCGCATCCAGATCCGCCGTCCTGTCCAGAATCTCCTGGGCAAGCTCCTCGTTGCTGCGTTTTTTGTCCTCCCGGGCCACCACATAGATATCCGTGCTGTGGGTGCTGCTGTTGCCTCCCCCGGTCAGCATGGCCAGGGAGGAAGTGCTGGCCATGGCGCCCACATCTGTGATATCCTCCATCTCCAGTATTCTCTCCACCACCGTATCTGTCAGAGCGCCTGTCTCCTCCAGAGTGGCATCCTCCGGCAGACGCACACTGACTGTCATCTGAGTGGAATCCATATCCGACATAAAGGCGGTGCCGTTGGTCCAGGCCAGGGCAAAGCTGATCCCCAGCATGGCCAGAGCCAGCACCAGCACCAGGCTCTTGCACTTTAGCGCCCATCCCAGAACCTTGACATAGCCTCCGGACATGGCGGCAAAAAACCGCCCCTCCTTCTGTTCCTTGGTTCTGGTCAGCAGCTTGGAAGCCATGGCCGGCACCACCGTCAGGGCAATGATCAGACTGGCCAGCAGCGAATAAGCGATGGTCAGACCCATATCCACAAAAAGCTGCCTTGTAATGCCCTCCGTAAAGACAATGGGAGCAAATACGCACACCGTGGTCATGGTGGAGGCGATAATGGAGCCTGTTACCTCCCCGCTGCCCTCTATGGCTGCCTCCAAAATAGACTTGCCCTCTCCCCGCATCCGGTAGATATTCTCAATCACCACGATGGAGTTGTCCACCAGCATACCAATACCCAGGGCCAGACCGGACAAGGAGATGATATTCAGGGTCACGCCGCTGAAATACATGCATACGATGGCCGTCACCAGACTGACAGGGATGGAGAACGCCACCACCATGGTGGGCCGCAGATCCTTTAAAAATACCAGCAGTATCAAGATGGCCAGCAGTCCCCCCATCAAAATATTGCTCACGATGGAGTCCATCACCAGGTCAATATAGATCCCCTGATCCATCAGCGTGATCACATGCAGGCTCTCATCCGCCTCCATCATATCCGCAAAACGCTCCAGCAGCAGGTCTGACACCGCGCCGGTGGAATAACCCGTCTGTTTCTGAATAGAAAGCATACAGCCGGGACTGCCGTTCACATTGGTATAAATCTCTTCCGAGTTATCTGTGTAAAAGACATCCGCCACATCCTCCAGGGTGATCACCGGCACACCGTCCATATGTAAATCCATCAGGGGCAGGGCCTTAAGCTCCTCCAGGGTGGCAGGCTTATCTCCCACACGCACCAGATAGTCAATGCCCTCCTCCGTCACATAGCCTCCCGGCATGGAAAAATTCTGGGCGGTCAGCAGATTTTTGATCATATCCACGGTGAGGATTTCCGTCATATCCGCGCTGTCATAGGCTTCCTGCCTTGCCTCCTCCAGCTGCTTCTCCCCCTCTTTAAGCTGCTCCCTGGCCGCGTCCAGCTGCTCCTCTCCTGCTTTGATCTGTTCCTGGGCCGCATCCAGCTGGGTCTGGGCCAGCTCCATCTGATATTCCCCCAGATTGATCTGGGAGGTGGCATTGGCAAATTCCACCGCCGCTGTCAGCTCCCCCTTTTCCACCTCGATGAGGCCGCTGTTGACCTTTTCGATGTTCTCGTCCAAAGTGGCAATGGTCTGATTCACCATTTTCTCGAAAGCCGACAACCCCATACCGTTGGTCAGAGCATTCATGGACTGCTCCAGATTGCCCCGCTGAGACAAAAGCTGCGAGTTTACACCTGCGGTAATCAGCCCCAGATTGATATAGACTGTCTGAAAGTTGTCCGGATCAGCCCAGTCCAGTTCCCGCAAATCCGCAAGCATGGAGGCCATCTGTTCGTTGGAGCCCATCTGCTTTACGATATCGCTGGCAAAAAATCTGTCCTTCAGCTGATATATCTGTTCTCTCGTCTCATCGTCAATATCCGCGTCCGAACCGGATACGCTAAAGCCCCCTGTAAGCCGGTTGTAATCCCTTAGGTAGCTGTTGGCGCTCTCCTGTATCTTGTTGATCTCATCTATACCGCTCTGCAATCCCCTGGCAGTGGCAAGATTGGTGGTCAAAGTCATCTTGGTGGACTCCAGGCTGGTCTTGGCTGTCAGCAGCTGGTTCTTGGTTTCCGCCAGCTTGGCCGCCGTCTCCTCCTGGGTTCTGGCAAGTTCGTCCTTCCCCTCCTGGAGCTCCTTCTTGCCGCTGTTTATCTCTCTAAGACCATCCTTGATCTCCTTTTTCCCGTCTTCCAGTTCCTGCTGACCGTTTTCCAGTTCCTGGCGGCCCTCCGCCAGCTGCTCCTCCGCATCCCGCATTTTATCGTCTATGGCCGCATAGATCTGCTGGTTCAGCGCATCCACCTTCTCCTGACGGATAATTACATTGACGCTCTCCTGAAGCAGACCCACGGCACTGGCGCTGGCAACGCCCTCCAGACTCTCCACCTCTGGCATCAGCACATTGGTAACATACTCGCTGACTTGGACATATTCCATGTCCTCCACGCCCACGGCCACCATCATCACCGGCAGCATGTCCGGATTCAGCTTCATGATGATGGGATTGCCCACGCTGTCGTCCCAATAGGACTTAATCTGGTCCAAGTTCTCCCGGATCTCCAGCGATACTGCATTCATATCCGCCGACTGGGCAAACTCCAGGATCACCATGGAATAGTTCTCCGAGGAGACGGAACTGATGCTTTCTATGTTGCTGACCGTAGCCATGGAAGACTCCACCGGCTTAGTCACCACCATCTCCACCGTCTCCGGGCTGGCCCCCACATAGGTGGTCATGACGATCACATAGGGCAGGCTGATGTTGGGCAGCAGATCAGTGGTCATGCGGGTAAAAGACACGACCCCCAGCACAATGGCCAGCACCACGCCCACTAATACGGTATATGGTTTTTTCACGCTGAATTTTGATATCATGATGCATTTTCCTTTCCGTCAGAGAATACTCCTGTGTATTGCAGGCCAGGCTTATCAGTTTCCCGATAGCAGGAATAAGCGACCGGCCAGTCGGTCGCCTGTTTAAAATTATATGCCCCTGCCGACGGAAAGTCAATTGGCAAGCCGAACGGATATTATTAAAAAAAAATAAAGAAGACCTTAAAGTATCTTCTTAATCTTGGCTTTCAGGCGCTGCAGCGCATTGTCCGTGGATTTCTCCTCCCGGCCCAGCACCCTGGCAATCTGGCTGTAGCTCATACCGGTGAGGTACAGATCCAGCACCTGTTTTTCAAAGCTGCTGAGCTCCTTGTCGATCTGCCCCTCCAGGTATTCCACCCGCTCCCGGTCGATAAACAGAGTCTCCGGATTCTGGTCCTTATCCGGGGACAAGGCTTCCGCCAGTTCCATCTCTTCACTGTCCCCCTGACTGTTATTGCTGCCATAGAGAGACACGTAGGTATTGAGCGGCCAATGCTTCTGCCGGTGGGATGCCTGTACCGCCGTGTACATTTGCCGGCTGATGCACAGATCCGCAAAGGTATAAAAGCTGGCATCCCTGCCGCAGTCATAGTCCCGGATGGCTTTGAACAGACCAATCATACCCTCCTGGATCAGATCCTCGTTATCCCCGCCCAGAATGTACATGGACTTGGCCTTGCTGCGCACCAGATTTTTGTATTTATCCATAATGTAGTCCGTGATGCGGCTGTCTCCGCCCCGCAGGCGGTCTATCAGTTCCTCGTCACTGAACTGGCTGTATTCCCGTTCCATGGCACTCCTTTTACCCACCCTCTGCTAGCTGCCCCGCACTTCGTTTCTTGTAAACTCTTGTCCGATCTCCCACCGGATCGTGCTTCACTTTGCTGTGCTTTGGCCCACGCTCGTACGCTGCCGCACAATCTCATACGCCAGCACTCCGGCAGCCACGGAGGCATTCAAGGAGTCGATATCTCCCATCATGGGGATAGCCGCAATCATATCACATTTTTCCCTGACCAGACGGCCCACGCCCTCTCCCTCACTGCCAATTACCAGACCGATGGGCCCTTTCAGATCCAGGTCATACATCCGGGTGCCGCCCATATCCGCACAGACAAACCAGATGCCCTTCTTCTTCAGATCCTCGATAGTCTTGGCCAGATTGGTGACCCGGGCAACGGGCGTGTAGTTCAAAGCTCCCGCCGAGGTGCGCGCCACCGTGGCCGTCAGACCCACCGCCCTGTTTTTGGGGATGACCACCCCATGGGCCCCCGCCAGATTGGCAGTTCGGAGGCTGGCCCACAGATTGAGAGGATCCACGATATTGTCCAGCAGAAT
>CAMWTF010000037.1 GCA_947177105.1 uncultured Lachnospiraceae bacterium
CCAATATCAATGCCTTAAACCGCCAGCTCGGTTATCAGTCTCTGTTTCAGGCGGCTGCGTCGCATGGGCTGACGGAGACGGGCCGGGCCTTTGTAAGGCGGATGGAGGAGCTGGGGATGCTGGCGGATGTATCCCATCTGTCCGACAAGGGATTTTGGGACGTGGCGGAGGCAGGAACCAGGCCCTTTGTAGCCAGCCATTCCAACGCTCGGGCGGTGTGCCCCTGTGTGCGCAACCTTACGGATGAGATGATCAAAGCTCTGGCAGAGCGGGGCGGTGTCATGGGGCTTAATTTCTGTGCGGATTTTCTGCGGACTGTGCCGGAAGGGGAGACAAATCCCGGCAGACTGGAGGACGTGACGGCTCATGCCCTGCATATTTTTCAGACAGGCGGCGAGGACTGTCTGGGGCTTGGAAGTGACTTTGACGGTATTGACACCAACGAGGCTCTGCCTGGCGCCCAGGCCATGGAGAAGCTGTGGGAGGCCCTGAAGCGGAGCGGATTCACAGAGAGGCAGCTGGATAAGATTTTTTACGGCAATGTGCTGCGGGTGTTGGGCAATGTGATCTAGCTCTGGCGGCAGGCGTTCAGCAGCGACTGTATGTCGGCAAAAGCGTATGTGGGTTTGTATTGGGTATGGGCCACCTCTTCTGGGGTGGCTTCACCTGTGTAGAGGACACAGGTGTCCACCTTGGAGTTGATGCCGCAGGCGATATCGGTGTAGAGCCGATCCCCCACTACCAGAGTCTGGGCGTCTCTAAAGCCGCTGTCGGCCTGGCACAGGGACACCACCTTGGGGTTGGGCTTACCCAGATACCGGGGTGTTTTGCCGGTGGAGGCGGTGATCATCTGACAGATGGCGCCGCAGTCAGGAATAAAGCCGAAGTCCACAGGGCAGCACAGATCCGGGTTGGTGGCGTAGAAGGGTATATCTATGGTGGACAGGAGCTCGCAGGCATTGACCAGCTTCTGATAAGTCAGTTCATCATCATATGCCACCACGACGCACTGTACATTGGCATCCGGACTCTCCGTGATGTACAGCCCGGCGCTGCGAAGCGCCTTGATATAGGAGGCGGTGCCCAATACAAAGATTTTGTCCCAGGCGTGATGCTGCCGCAGATGACGCATAGTCATATAGCCGGAGGTAATGAATTGCTCCTTGCTGGTCTCCAGACCGAAAACATCCCGGAATTTTTTCACATAGTCCGCATTGCTCTTTGTGGAGTTATTTGTAATATAGTAAGCCTTGCCTCCGATGGACTGGATATACTCTAACATGGGGCGTGTGCCTTCGTACAGGGTATCTCCTACGGCGATGGTGCCGTCGATATCAAAGAGGAATAATTTTTTTGCCGAAAGTGGTGTCATATGTTTTATCCTTTTCCTGATTTGCTGCTCCAATCTTATCATAAGTATTTGGGAGTTTCAAGAGTCCTTTCCTCTAATGGCATACCTCTAAAATATTTATTGTGAAACAGAAGAGCCGGGGGTATAATAGAATCAGGTTTGTCCTAAAAGGCCAAGGGAGGTAAACGGGAGATGGGAAACTATTTAAATCCCGGCAACAGCGGGTTTGCCAGAATCAGGAATGATCTCTATGTAGATAAATCAGGTTTGATTGGGCTGATCAATCAGACGATTGATACGCCAAGACGTTCAACCTGTATCAGCAGACCGCGCCGTTTTGGAAAGTCTTTTGCGGCAAAAATGTTGTGTGCCTATTATGATAAGTCCTGTGATTCGGCTGGTCTTTTTGAGGATCTGGCAATTGCCGGTGATGCGGGATATCGAGAGCATCTGAACCAGTATGATGTGATTTATCTGGATATGACGGGAGTGATAGGTGAATCTTCCATTGCGGATATTGTGCCCTTTATTCAGAGAAATGTAATCCGGGAATTGACGGAACAGTATCCGAAGCTGAAAGCCGTGGAAGGATTTGCAGCCACGCTGGCCAATGCGGCAGAAGCGGCAGGCAACAGATTCATCATGATCATTGATGAGTGGGACGCTCCCATCCGAGAGGCAAAGGGCCGTCCTGACTTACAGAGAAAATATCTGGAATTTTTGCGTTCTTTGTTCAAAAACAGCGGAATGACTGATAAGATATTTGCGGCGGCATACATGACAGGCATCCTGCCCATTAAGAAAGACGGGTCTCAGTCTGCCATATCGGATTTTAAAGAGTTTACCATGATTAAGCCTCGGCAGTTTGGCGAATATGTTGGATTTACGGAGGATGAGGTCAGAAAGCTCTGCCGTGACCATGACAGTGACTTTGAGAAGATGAAAAAATGGTATGACGGTTATTCGTTTCGGGATATAAAATCTGTCTATAATCCCAATTCTGTCATGGAGGCAATCCGCAATGATGATTTTGACTCCTACTGGACCCAGACCTCTGCGGCGGAGAGCCTGATGGGGTATATAAGCCTTGATTTCGACGGACTGAGCAGGACGGCTGCGGAACTGGTCGGCGGCATGGACACAAAAGTGGATACAAAGGGGTTTGCCAATGATCTGGTGTCTTTTCGGGACAGAAATGATGTGTTGACGCTGCTGATTCATCTGGGATATCTGTCCTATGACGAAATAACGCAGAAAGCGCATATTCCCAATGAAGAGATTCGTCTGGAATTTGCCAGATCCATCCGGCAGGTAAAGAGGGATGAGACTATCAGGCGGGTGCGTGAGAGTGAGCAGCTTATTGAAGATACTGTCCACGGAAGGGAAGAGGCTGTCGCATGGCAGATAGAGAAGATTCATGAGGAAGAATTGCCGCTGTATTATAACAATGAGCAGGCACTGAGAAGCGTGATTAAACGGGCCTATTTCAGCTATGGAGATGAATATGTGATGTTTGAGGAGTTGCCGGCCGGTGTGGGGTACGCGGATATTGTGTATCTGCCGAAGAAAGATTCTGTGCTGCCGGCTCTGCTCATTGAGTTGAAATGGAATCAGTCGGCGGAAGGAGCCATTGCGCAGATCCGGAACAGGCGGTACCCGGAGGCTGTCAGGGGGTATGGCGGAGATATTCTGCTGGTGGGGATCAGCTATGACCGGGAAACTCCGGCTGGAGAGAGAAAACACAGATGCAGGATAGAAAAATATGAAGAAGAGTATAAGCACAATTCCTGAAAGCCCACCGTTCAGAGTGGGAACAGCTAAGCAGCGGAATAATAGTGAGGAGGAACCTTTATGAAATTGACCTGTTTTGCCAGGCCGCCGAAGTTTTGGACACGGCTGGTCATGATGATAATAGGAGTAACAGTGCAGGGCTTTGGCCTGTCCCTGCTGATTCGGCTGGAGCTGGGTACGGACCCTTGCTCCTGCTTGACCCAGGGCGTGATCAACTATTTGCCCATCAGTTTTGGCACAGCCCAGCTGCTGTGCCACCTGGTGACATTCATCTTTGTTCTGCGGTTCGACATGAGCTATATCGGCTTTGGCACTATCGGGAACATGGTGTTTCTGGGATACATAGCGGATTTTTTTGGCTGGATAGGGGACAGTGTGCTGCCCCAAGGCTTTTTTGCCTCCCAGGTTGTGCGCTGGGGACTGCTGTTACCGGTGCTGATCGTGTTCATCCTGGGGGCTGCCACCTATATGACGGCGGGACTGGGGTCCTCCCCTTATGATGCCATGCCCTTTATCATTTCCCACAAATGTAAAAAGCTCCCGTTTAAAGCCATCCGCATGATCTGGGATATCTCCTTTATGGCGGTGGGGTTTGCGCTGGGCGGGGATGTGGGCATTGTGACGCTGGGAGTGGCCTTTTTCCTGGGACCAGTGATTGCATTTATGCAGAAGAAGCTGGCAGCGCTGTTGAAGTGACTGCGGGAAAAAGTTTGAATGTTTCACATTCAAATACTGATTGGTGCAATATCGCGGGCAAAGCCAGCGATATGCAGGGACAAGGTAAGTTTGGAAGTGAAACTTCCAAATACGCATTAACGCAGTATCGCAGGCTCGGCCTGCGATATGCAGGGAAGAGGTAAGTATGAAAGAGAGAAAATATAAATCATTGGCGCTGATCAAACGGTTCTTGCCCTATTATAAGCCTCACGGGAAAGTACTCTGTCTGGATCTGTTTTGCGCTGCTCTGACTACCATCTGTGAGATTGTGCTGCCGCTTATTATCCGGCACATTACCAACCAGGCCATGGAGGATCTGGCGCTGCTGACGGTGCGCACTGTGGGAGGACTGGGGCTGTTATATCTGGCGCTGCGGTTGATTGACGCCGCCGCCTACTATTATATGGCTTACACCGGCCATGTGATGGGCGTGGATATGGAGACGGACATGCGCCGGGATGCCTACGGACATCTGCAGAAGCTGTCCAACACCTATTACAACAACACCAAGGTGGGGCAGATTATGGGGCGCATCACCAACGACCTGTTTGATGTGACAGAGTTTGCCCATCACTGCCCGGAGGAGTTTTTTATCGCCGGGATCAAGGGTGTGGCCTCATTTAGTATCCTGTGTACTGTCAATGTGCCGCTGACGTTGATTATCTTCTGTATCATCCCGGTGATGGTGGTGGTCTGCAGCAAGATCAATTTCCGGCTGCGGGCGCTGTTCCGGCAGCAGCGGCAGCAGGTGGGGGAGCTGAACGCCCGGATTGAGGACAGTCTGCTGGGGCAGAAGGTGGTAAAGGCTTTCGCAAACGAGCATGTGGAGAATGCCAAGTTCGAGCAGGACAACCAGAAATTTTATCAGATTAAGAAGCGCAGTTATCGGTTTATGGGCATTTTCCAGTGTTCCACCAGGTTGTTTGACGGTCTGATGTACCTGGTGACCATTGTGGCGGGAGGGCTTTTTGTGATACAGGGATCTATCCGCCCCAGCGATTTAGTGGCCTATGTGATGTATGTGTCCACCTTTATCGCCACAGTGCGCCGGATCATTGAGTTTGCTGAGCAGTTCCAGCGGGGCATGACGGGGATCGAGCGTTTTCTGGAGATTATGGATGCGGATATTGAGATTTTTGATGAGCCGGGTGCGGTGGAACTGGTGGATCCCAAGGGCCATATCGTGTTTGAAAATGTAAGTTTTGAGTATCCCGACGACCACAATCAGGTGTTCCGCAACCTGAACTTGAGCATCAAGCCCGGAGAGAAGGTGGCTTTAGTGGGCCCTTCCGGCGGCGGCAAGACTACGCTGTGCAACCTGATCCCCCGGTTTTATGATGTGACGGCAGGGGAGATCTATCTGGATGGGAAAAATATCAGGGAACTGACTCTGAAGAGCCTGCGCCGCAGCATTGGCGTGGTTCAGCAGGAGGTGTATCTTTTCTCCGGAACGGTATATGAGAATATCGTTTACGGGCGCATGGATGCGTCCCGCCAGGAGGTGGAGGATGCGGCCCGGCGCGCGGGAGCCCATGAGTTCATCATGGGGCTGAAGGATGGCTACGACACTTATATCGGCGAGCGGGGCGTGAAGCTCTCCGGCGGGCAGAAGCAGCGCATCAGCATCGCCCGGATGTTTCTGAAAGACGCTCCCATCATTATTTTGGACGAAGCCACTTCCGCGCTGGACAACGAGAGTGAATATGAGGTGGCCAAATCTCTGGCGGCGTTGTCCGAAGGCCGCACTACGCTGACGGTGGCCCACAGGCTGTCCACAATCCGGGGGAGCGATCGTATTCTGGTGTTGACGGAGGAGGGCATCACTGAGGAGGGAAATCATGATCAGCTGATGTCTTTGAAAGGCATCTATTATCATCTGTATCAGATGGCCAATGAGATGAAATGAGAAGTCATACATAAAAAGCAGAAACAATATGGGCTCCACAGTGAGGAAACTGGGGGCCCATATTGTATTTAAAGCGGGGCTATTTCTCCACAAACACGGCGGTTCCTCCGGCAACATGCAGGGTATTGTCCCTTATTTCGGCGGCATTGCCTACTTTATACAGGATTGCGCCGCTTGTATCAGGAACAGTCGCCTTTTCCCCGGAGGGGTTGATTACCACCCTGATGCGCTGACTGCCAAAAGTCCGCTCAAAGACAAGGGGATAGCCGTTTTGCAGAAAGGTGATGCTGCCTCTGCTCTGCAGGGCGGGATGCTTTTGTCTGAACGCAATAAGTCTTTTGACTTCGCTTCGAAGAGAACAGATATCCGCGGATTGGCTCTCGGCGTTGGGGCGGTCCTGGCTCTCATCCTGGGGAATATACAGTTTTTCTTTAGATGCGGAGGAAAATCCCGCATTCAGTCCCTTGTTCCACTGCATGGGGCTGCGGGAGCCGGTTCTGCCGTATCCGCCCTCCACGGAAACCAGATTCTCCACATAGCGCATCCCGATTTCATCCCCATAATAGATGAAGGGCGCACCCGGCATGGAGAGCAGGAAGGCAAAGGCGATCTTCATCTCCTCCGGGTCCAGACGGCGGGCCAGTCTGTCCATATCGTGATTCCCGGAGGGGATGCAGATTAGGCCCCTGCCGCCGACTTTTTCATAGTTCTCCTGATAGGCGGCCACAAAATCTTTTATGCTGCCTTTTCCCCTTCTGGAAAAATACGGCTCCTCGCAGCGAAACAGATCATTGTAGTGGGAGGGGCCGAAGTGCAGCAGGAAGTCCATGTGAAAACCCCCCGACAGAGACTTATCAGGCTCGCCCCACTCGGAAACTATGGCGGCCTTGGGGAATTCCTTGTCCAGAAACTGGCGGATATCCTGCCACAGGGCGATGGTGCCCTTACTTTCCTCGTCATGCTTTACCAGTGAGCCTGCCATATCCACCCTAAAGCCGTCACAGCCGGCTTTCAGCCAGAAGCGCATAATATCCTTGAGGGCTTCACGGGTGGCCCGGGGACCCTCCGCATCCATGGGCTGCTGCCACTTGCAGTCGGGATCAGGGCGGTAGAAGCCGTAGTTGAGGGAGGGCTGGTGAGAGAAAAAGTTTACTGCGCAGGATCCGTCTCTTTCAGAGATTCCCCGGATGCAGCCCATTCCCTGGGGCTCCTCCCACACGCTGTCTGTCCAGATATAGCGATCCGTGAATTTGTTTTTCTCTGCTTTCATGGATTCTCTAAACCACCGATGGGTCACTGCGGTGTGCCCCGGCACAAGATCCAGAAGCACATGCATATCACGCCTGTGAGCCTCCTGAAACAGATTGACCAGATCCTCGTTGGTGCCGTATCTGGGGGCTACGGTATAATAGTCTTCCACATCATAGCCGGCGTCTCCAAAGGGAGACTGGAAACAGGGATTGAGCCAGAGCGCCGTGCAGCCCAGCTCTTTGATGTAGTCCAGTTTCCGGGTGATACCATTGATATCTCCGATCCCGTCGGCGTTGGTGTCGAGAAAGGATTGGGGGTAGATTTCATAAAAAATGGCCTTGTCCAGCCATGTGGGTTGATTGTCCATAACGTACTCCTCCTGATTTGTAGTTCTGCAGATACCCTGCTGTTTGATTTTTGCCGTGTTGCTGAAGTTCTTATAGATATGATAATACTATCCACATAAAGCAAAAGCAAGTGGTTTTCATTGACATAGAGTTGCGGAGATGATACACTAAACATAGTTACATATGTCTTAATAGATGGGAGATCAATATGGGTAAAGCGAAAGAGAAGTCCACTGAAAAGCAAAAGAGAAAGGCATTGAAACAGTCCAGGCCCTCAAAGAAGCCGGCTGCAGGCCGCAGAATATCTCCCAACAGCCTGATGGTAAAAATGATAGGCGCTTTTGTGATCCTGATTATCATGATCTTCCTGGTGGGCACGGTGTCCTACTCGGTGGCCAAGAATGTGGTCAGCGAGGAAGTGAAGGCGTCCCTGGCGGAGACGGTTTCCGCCAAGGGGAGTTATCTGGAACTGGGGTTACAGCAGGTGGACAACCAGATGATGGAGATTATCTCCATGGATGAATGCGTGGCGTATTATCTGAATCCAAACCTGAACATTGCGTCCCTGACGAATGAGCAGACAAAAGCCAAGGGGGAAGTGGAATCCAAGATATGGAGTATGCAGTCCATTTCCAATTTTGTCTATCAGGTGTATCTGATCAGCGATATTGCCAGCGGATTGACCACATCTCCCGCTAATATGAATCTGGGCATATATGAGGACTTTATTGTTTCTGAGGAAGGTCAGCAGATTGACGCATCGGAGCAAAAATGGGGCTATCTTGGCGCTCATCCTTTTCTGGAGCAGGTGGTATATGAGAAAGATAACACATTCAACAGTTCGGATTATGCGGTCAGCCTGTGGCGCAAGGTAAATTTCAAGAACAATATGATCCTGATTGTGGATATTGATAAAAGCACAGTCTATGAGGCGTTGTCAGAGTTAGACTATGGCGATGGAAGTTATGCCGTATTTGTGGCGCCGGGAGGAAAAGAGACCGTATTCTGCGGCAGTGACACAGGGACATCCACACAGGAGGAAGTGCCGGTATTCAGCCAGATGGAAGCCTATCAGGAAGCCCTCTCGGCGGATGCGGCGGACGGATATCTGGAAGTTCGCTATCAGGGGAAACCCTATGTATTTGCTTATTCCCGGATCGGTTCCACCGGAGCCATGCTGGTTATGCTGGTGCCCACCAGTCAGTTTTTGGGCAACACAGGCAGCATCCAGGCCATTACCTATCTGATGGTGGTGATAGCGCTGGTGATTGCAATTGTCATGTGTATTTTCTTATCCAGAACGCTGGACAAGGGCGTTACGGAGATCACAAGGCCGCTGGACAAGGTGTCACAAGGGGATTTCACGGCAGTGGTAACTCTTAAGAGGAAGGATGAGTTCGGGCAGATTGCACGGAGTCTTTCTCATATGATTGCCAGCATGAATGCTTTGATCAAGGAAGTGCAGGGTATGGTGCTGACGGTGCAGCAGACCTCCGGACAGGTGGGAAGCAGCACACAGCAGCTGATGGAATCCAGCGATGAGATCCTGGGGGCAATTGAGGAGATTGACAGGGGCGTAAGCCTGCAGGCTCAGGATGCCCAGGAATGTGTGTCTTTGATCAATGCGCTGTCGGACCAGATCCGCACTGTGTATGAATATAGCGATGAGATCAGCAGAATTTCGGAGGATGCCAACAAGACCATCACGGACGGCATGGGGGTCATTGATGACCTGAGTGAAAAATCCAAGGCAACTGCGGATATCACTGGCGCGATCCGGCAGGATATTTTGTCTTTGAATAACCAGACCCAATCCATTGGCAATTTTGCCGGAGTGATAGACGAGATTGCCTCCCAGACCAATCTGCTGTCCCTGAATGCATCCATTGAGGCGGCCCGGGCAGGGGATGCCGGAAAAGGCTTTGCCGTGGTGGCGGAGGAGATCCGCAAGCTGGCGGATCAATCCATGAATGCGTCGCAGCAGATTGGCGGTATCGTGCAGCAAATCCAGGATCAGACGGGGCAGATGGTTAATGCGGTGCATCAGGCTGGGGAGATTGTCACCTCACAGAACGATTCCCTGGAGAGAACCCAGGACGCCTTCCACAAGGTAAACGAGCGTGTGAAGATGATGGCGGAAAACCTGTCCCGGATGACGGCGGGTATGGCGCAGATCGAGGAGTCCAAGAGGGGAGCCGTGGGCGCCATCACCAATATCTCTGCTGTGTCGGAACAGACCAGCGCCAATTCCGTACAGGTGGACGGCATTGCCAAGCTCCAGAAGGAGTATGTGGACGAATTGAAGGCCACGGTGGAACAGCTGGAGGAGAAGGCAAGGCAGATGGAGCAGGCAGTGAGCCAGTTGAAGGTGGAGTAAATTTATACTTCTGGTATAATGACAAATTTGCCAAAATATGTTATAGTAGGTGCAGAATAGAAATAAATATATTTATAAGGCGGTCCTAAGGCGGACCGGCCGGAAAGGAAAAAAGCCATGTTAAGCAGATGTTTCATTCCAGGATATCCCAAACACACAAGTCTCGAAGCGCTGAGAATATTTCAGAGCTTTCATTTGCTATGCTTTTACAGGATAGAGCGAGAAGGGAAACGGATGCAGAGCCTGGCCGGATGAGGCTTCGGAAGGGCCTGATATTGATGCATGGATGTGATAACCGCTTATCTTGTATGAGATAGGCGGTTTTTTAGTTTGCGGCGATTGCGGAACTTAAAACAGCAAGAGCCCGGACAGTGCCTGGAATAAGTACTGGCCGCAGTATGGACAGAACTTATTCCACCGGGAAAGGTACTGGCAGGGCGATTGCGGAACTTAAAACAGCAAGAGCCCGGACAGTGCCTGGAATAAGTACTGGCCGCAGTATGGACAGAACTTATTCCACCGGGAAAGGTACTGGCAGGGCGATTGCGGAACTTAAAATAAGGAGGCTTAAAATGAGACAGATACCCGCCATCGACATGGTGGCAACAGGACAGAATATCACAAGGCTGCGGAATGCCAAAGGGCTGACGGTCAGGGATTTGCAGGAGATCTTTGGATTTGCCACACCCCAGGCCATATACAAGTGGCAGCATGGCACGGCATTACCCACGGTGGATAATCTGCTGGTGCTGGCAGCGGTGCTTGATGTTCATATAGAGGATATCCTGGCGGTGCGCCAGATACAGGCGGCAGCCAGCGCTTAACGCAGTAAGGCTGTGAAAAAAGCCAATTTGCTTTCGGGCCTTTTTCACAGCCACACAATACCGCAAGGCGCGGGCAACCGTAGTTCAATGACAGAATGGCAGACTTTTAATCTGCATTTTCCATTAGTTTTCCCGTGATCTGGCGGTGATGATCCAGGGGGCGGGATCGGTTTTGAAGGTATTGTTGCTGCCCAGCTTGGACACGGACACCTGGATTGTGTCCACATCGTCCAGCCCCAGAGCATTCAGCATGGCGGGCAGGCCGGCGGCAGTCTTGAAATCCAGAGTGTAAATCACTGCGTTGATGTTGGGATTGATGCCGGTCAGGTAGGTCAGTTCCTGGTCCGTGCTGGCGGAGGCCACCAGGAACACCAGGGAGGGCACGGGGCAGTCCTTCATGCTTTCGGCATCCACATGGTCAATGATCCTCACATTGTGCAGGTCAAAATGAGCCACATTGTCTTCCAGAGTGGCCCGATCAGCCTGACTGTATTCCACGGCGGTAACAGAACCCTCTGCGGCGATCAGCGCCGCTTCGATGGCGATGCTTTCGCCGCCGATCACCACCAGGTCATCCTGGGGGGCAACTGCCATTTTGTTCAGGATGATGGCCCGAATCTCGCTGCCCACATACTGGATGGAACCCCTTTGCAGCAACTCGTTGCTCAGGCCGATTTTAGCGGTGTTGCGGGCATTGGGATTGAGGATCAGCATCCCGGCGGAGGCATTGATGCCCCTGTCAATCATGTCCTTGACCTGTTTGTGCAGGATCTGCCCGCTGGGATCGGAACCCTCGTTATACCAGACCTCGCATTCTCCCAAGCCCGCATTCCACAGTCGGTAAAAGATATCGTTGATTCCGGCATTGGTAAACACCAGAGTGGTCTTATGCGCCTCCACGGTGGGAATAACATTCTTGTTTTTCTTGGTAATGTCAATGATCTTTACATGCTCCAGATCAATTGCGGTGTTCTGGGAATAGTATTGCAGCCAGGACAGGATCACGTCATTGGTAAAAATCTGTTTTTCTATAGGTAGGCCCCCTTCTTTGATTGGCAATCTCATTTTCTAATAAAAATATCGCGATTCCATTTCGGCGTGTTCTTTGATGTTGTTGGCTTGCTGATTTTCTGTTGCCAAAATATTGTCACGCATTTATTATAGCAAATACCGGCAATTTGACAACTCATTTTTGAAATGTTACGCAGTAAAATACTACTTTACAAGGTTGGTAAATTTTCTATTTCCACACACAAATTAGTTAGTCACCAAATCATTCCTCCGCTTGTCCTCATTATGGAAAAAGTCCCCCACCTTACGGCGAAGGACTATACTTTCAACCCAACCACTTATATACCGCATATTGGTCAGTGGTAGTAAACTTTCCTTGTGCTCTCATTCTAACAAGCGCAAAGAAGAAAGTCAATGGAACATTCCCTTAAAATTTTATGCAGATAGCGGTTAAATATTCCCGATATGCAATCGAAGCCCGTTTTAACGATATAAGTAAAAATATCGTTGCTGTCATTTTTGCACTTCTAAAGCCTTATCCTGTATTATTCACCGAATAACTTGGCTG
>CAMWTF010000038.1 GCA_947177105.1 uncultured Lachnospiraceae bacterium
GATGAATCCACCTGTGTGGTATATGGTATGCCCAAGGTAGCTTATGACCTGGGGGCCGTTGAATATCAGGAAAAACTTCAGGATGTCGCCAGGAGAGCCTATGCGGTGCTGGACAGAATGTAGTATTAGATACTGATTGGTGCAATATCGCAGGTCGGCCTGCGATATGCGGGAAAGGGGTAAATATGAAGATTTTGTTAGCGGAAGATGATTTTGTCACAAGGAAATTTATGGTAAGTTTTCTGTCCAAATACGGTGAATGTGATGTCACCGTGGATGGCATGGAGGCGGTGGACGCATTCATGATGGCGCTGGAGGACGGAGAGCCTTACGATCTGGTGTGTCTGGATATCATGATGCCGGTCATGGACGGTTATCAGGCCCTGATGGGCATCCGTAACCTGGAAAAGGACAGGGGGATTGCGGAGGATAAGAGGGCGAAGGTCATCATGACCACAGCGCTCAACGATGAGAAGAATGTAAAAATGGCTTTTGAGTTGGGCTGCACAATATATTCGGGAAAGCCCATTGACAAGGAGAGATTTGAGCAGGCTATGAAGAAATTGGGCCTGATATAATCTGATAAAAATTTACAGGAAAGGAGAAAGTATGGCTGAAGAATTTAACACAGAGGGAATGTTGGACATCTATCTGTTTGAGAACGAACAGCTTCTGGAGCAGCTGCAGGAAATGGTGCTGGAGCAGAAAGACGCAGAGTGTTTTGACCAGGACAGCATCAACGAGATATTCCGCACTATGCATACTATAAAAGGATCATCCGGTATCATGATGTTTGATAACATCACTGCGATTTCTCACAAACTGGAAGACGTTTTCTTTTATCTGAGAGAGTCCCATCCCGAGCATGTGCCGCACTTAAAGCTGGTGGAGCATGTGCTGGAAGTGGCAGATTTCATTACCGAGGAGATGGATAAAATCCGTAACGGGAACACGGCCGACGGAAACCCGGAAAGCATTATCAAGGAACTGGATGCCTTTCTGGAGGCCATCAAGAAAGGTGTGGGGGAGGATGCACTGATGCCAGAGAACGTGCATGAAGAGCCCAAGCAGTTCTACATAGCTCCCGTTGCCACTGACGCAAGCCGTTTCTACAAGGTGTACATTACATTTTCGCCGGAGACGGTAATGGCCAATGTCCATGCCTACAAGGTGGTCTACGCAATGAAAGAAATTGCGGAGGATCTGCTGTATTCTCCCGAGGATATCATTTCCGATGAATCCAGTGGAGAGACTATCCTGAAGGAAGGCTTTAAGATTCTGCTTCAGGCCCAGTGTACGGAGACGGAGATCAGAGACCTGATAGGCGTTGGCTACGACATCGAGAAAGTAGATGTCTATGAGTGCAAGGCAGAGGAGTTTTTGCTGGGCTTCGACTTTGGAAACCAGCCGCACCGTATTGATTTGGAATCCAGCGTGGAGGCCATTGAGGCCAAGGCGGAGAAGGATGCTGAGATAAAAGCGGCTGAAAAGCCTCAGATGGCGCCCGGTGATTTCGTTATTCAGACCAAGGAGCCCGGCCGTCCCAAAAAGCTGGCAAAGGATAAGCAGAAGGGAGCGAAGGACGCATTCATCAGCGTTAATGTGTCTAAGATGGATCAGCTGATGGATCTGATCGGCGAGCTGGTAATTGCAGAGTCCGTGGTGCTGCAGAATCCTGATCTGAAGGTGCCGGGACTGAACCTTTCCAATTTCAATAAAGCAGCGGGGCAGATGTCCAAGATCTCCACGGATCTGCAGAATGTGATCATGTCCATGAGGATGATGCCTCTGACCAACCTATTCCAGAAGATGAACCGTATTGTCTTTGATGTCTCCCGCAAGCTGGGCAAGGACATTGACTTTGAGATGATCGGCGAGCACACTGAGGTGGATAAGAACATCATTGAAAATATCTCGGATCCTCTGATGCATCTGGTGCGTAATGCGGTGGATCATGGCATTGAGACCAACGAAGAGCGCAAGGCCAGCGGCAAGACCGACAAGGCAAAGGTAACTCTTTCCGCCAAGACGGAGGCCGGCAAGGTATGGATCAGCGTTGTGGACAACGGAAAGGGTCTGGACAGGGCAAAGATTCTGGCAAAAGCCAGAAAGCAGGGGCTTCTGGAAGACGGCAGGCTGGACAGCGAGTACACAGACAAGGAAGTGTTCAAGTTCATCACACTTCCCGGCTTCTCCACCAACGAGCAGGTGACAGAGTACTCAGGACGAGGCGTGGGCATGGATGTGGTGGTGCAGAACATCCAGACTATCGGCGGCGCACTGGAGATTGAGAGTGAGGCCGGTTTGGGAACCACCATGACTCTTAAGATTCCTCTCACGCTGGCCATCATAGACGGAATTGTGATGGAGGCCGGGACTTCCTCCTTTGTGGTGGAGACAGGTGTTGTCAAGCAGTTTGTCAGTGTCAGAGAGAATATGATGATCCATGAACCCAACGGCGATGAGTATATTATGATCCGGGGAGAATGTTACCCGGTACTTCGGCTGGGTGAGTGGTACGGCTTGAAGGATTACCGCAAGTCGGTGGAAGACGGCATGATGCTGATTTTTGAGGTGGAAGGGAAAGCCATATGTCTCTTCGTGGACAAATTGATAGGCGAGCAGGAGATTGTGGTAAAGCCCATTCCTTCTTATATCAAGAAAGTAAAAGGTCTGTCCGGCTGTACGCAATTGGGAGATGGCAGCATTGCGCTGATACTAGATCCGGTAGGATTGATAGAATAAACGCATGAAAAGGAGGTAGCTGCATGGAGGTAAACAGTGAGGCAACAAGACAGACAGACAATGGCCAGAGCGTAGGAAGCGGGCGTGATGCACAGAAGGACAAATACATGACATTCAGGTCAGGCAACGAGTATTTTGGCCTTAAGATCCAATATGTCTCCGAGATTATACCGTTTCAGGCGATAACGGCAATTCCAGAGACGGCAGATTATATCAAGGGCCTGATTAATCTGCGAGGAAAGATTATTCCGGTCATTGACATCAGCCTTCGGTTCAAACAGGAGCCTTTTGAGTATAATGACAGAACCTGCATTGTAGTGATCAATGTGCAGTCCACAGTGGTGGGGCTAATCATCGAAAATATTGCCGAGGTGGTGGAGATCCGGGAAGAGAATATCCTGCCGCCGCCCAGCATCGGCAAGTCCGATAGAGTACAGAACAAGTACGTGTACGGTATCGGAAAGGTAGGAGATTCGGTCAAACTGTTGTTAGACCCTGATAAGCTGTTAAATGATGAAGAGCTGTCACTGTCTGAGCAGGCAAGTGATATGAATATTGATGAAGAATGAGAGGTATGAGATATGAAGGACATGAAGATTAAAACAAAAATGTTTATAGGTTTTGCTATTCCGATTATACTTACGATAGTTAATGTATTAGTGGGAATGACCTCTGTGAGGAGAATTGAAGACGCCATAGGGGATATGCAGACAAATCAGTATTCTACAATAACACAAACGATGCATGAGATCGGAGCGGATGAGTCGAAGGCAAAAATTCTCAGTGATACTTTGACGGCATCAATGGCGGCGGACAATGAACTTATAGCAAGAACGGCTAATTTATCCAACTTATTCAGCGCCGGATTGATTGTGGTTTCTGTTATAATTACTCTTATTATCGCACTTTCGCTGATCAAGATTATAAATAAATCTGTGGCACAGCTATCCAAGGCTGCCGCTGATATTGCTATGGGCCGTGTGGATATCGAACTGGTGAAATATCATAACGATGAGTTTGGCGAACTGGTGGATGACTACCAGAAGGTGGTTGAGAATATCAAGTATCAGGCCAGCATTGCTGAGGAGGTGGCTAAGGGTAATCTTACCGTTGTTGTCAATCCTAAATCTCAGGATGATCTGCTGGGTCAGTCCCTGAAGAAGCTGGTTGAGGATAACAATCATGCACTGAGCAGCATCAGTGAGGCAGCATATCAGGTGACTATCGGTTCTTCCCAGATGGCGAGCGCAAGCCAGTCCCTGGCACAGGGTTCTACTGAGCAGGCAAGCGCCATCCAGGAGATTACCGCATCTATGGATGAGATTGTGGAGGCAACTGCCCAGAATGCAGAGCAGGCTAACAAGGCTGCCGAACTGGTAGAAAACGCAATCAGGGATGTAAAGCAGGGTAACAAGCGGATGCAGGATATGATGTCCGCTATGGAGGACATTAACAAGTCATCCGAGAGTATTTCCAAGATTATCAAGACTATTGATGACATTGCGTTCCAGACCAATATCCTGGCGCTGAATGCAGCGGTAGAGGCTGCAAGAGCCGGTGAGGCAGGCAAGGGCTTCGCAGTGGTGGCAGAAGAGGTGAGAAATCTGGCAGCGAAGAGTGCGGCGGCAGCGTCCGAGACCGCAGGGTTAATCGAGGATTCCATCAGCAAGGTAAGCCAGGGCTCCCAGATGGCAGACGAAACTGCAAAGGCGCTGGAACTGATCACGGAAGTGGTAAATCAGAGCGAAGCGTTGATTCAAAATATCGCTCAGGCTTGCAACTATCAGGCAACCAGCGGCGCACAGATCAAGCAGGCAATCACACAGGTTTCCCAGGTGGTACAGACCAACTCCGCTACCAGCGAGCAGTGTGCTTCCGCAAGTGAGGAGCTTTCCAACCAGGCAGACCGGATGCGTGAGAAACTTGCTGCTTACAACCTTGGAAACAGGAGTTCTTCCTCCTCTTCCAGCATGGGTTCTTTCACCGCCTCCAGCGCAAATGAGCAGATCATTTCCCTTGACGGAGATGGCTTTGGAAAATATTAATTTTCTATAAAACCATGAAAGATCGGCTGTGTGAAGCAATTCACGCAGCCGATTTGGCTTCAAGCGCTTTATGCGGATGAGATTTATGGAGGTCAGTTCAAGTGGAGAATGGAATAACTAAAAAACAGTCCTCAGTATTGCAGGGAGTGGCCATCTGGATGATGGTCTATCATCATCTGTATTCCTTTGCGGTAGAATATGACTCCCTGCTTCCCTTCCTGCAGGCGGGTGTGGCTCAGCGGATCGCCTGGTTCTGCAAGCTCTGCGTGGGGATATTCGCATTTGTCAGCGGCTATGGCATGTACCATGTGATGGACAGGCAGTCCAGAGAGCGGTTCTTTGGAAGACTGCTGGCGGAGTACCGCTGCGTACTGGCGCGGATCTTGAAGCTGTATGGAAAGCTTTGGGCGGTGTTGTTGATATATATGGGAATTGTGTTTGGCATATTGGGACTTCCCTTTGACCCGTCGCAGCTGCCCGGAAACCTGACAGCGCTGAATCCCACCTACAACGGGGCCTGGTGGTATGTGGAGCAGTACGCGAAGATGCTGCTGGTATTGCCGCTTTTGGATTTGCTTCTGACCCGCTTTGACCAGCCAAAGGAGAGAAAGTACAAGAGAGTATTTTTCCTGACGCTGGCGCTGCTGGGGACAGGGGCAGCGCTGGTGGGAAGGCTGTGGTGGCCCGGACTGTGGAATGTGGTATTGACTGTTAAGAGCGGCCTGCGGCTTTCATTTTTACTAATCTTCGCGGTGGGTTATCTTACGGCCCGCTTTGCCCTGTATCAGAGAGTAGACAGAGCATTGCGGCGCAGGGGCTCATGGCTGCCGATGTGTGTGGCAGTGGCCCTGGTGGGCATTGTTATAGCTCTGCGAGTGACGCTGGCCACAGACGCGGCCTACGCGAAGCTGGACTTTCTGTTTGCACCTCTGCTGGTTTACGGACTGGTGACACTGTTATCCTATATTCCTCCTCTGTGCAGCTTTCTGGCATGGTGGGGACACCAATCCACCTATATCTGGCTTGTGCATGGCTTTTTATATGGGTGGCTGTACTTTTTCATCAAGCCCCGGGTTCGTTTGGACATAGGGGTATATCTGGTGGTGCTTCTGGCATCGGCGGCGGTTTCCCTGTTGCTGCGGGCGCTGGGAAGCCTGCCGGGCCGGTGGCGCGGGAGAAGCCGGAAAACAGAACGCTATATTAACTTCAAATAAGGAGGAACTTTTGTGGCATCAATCAAGGATGTGGCTGCGAAGGCAGGAGTGGCTATCTCTACAGTTTCAAAAGTACTAAATCATTATCCCAATGTGAGTGAGAATACCCGGCAGAAGGTGAACGAAGCCATTGAAGAGTTGGGGTTTGTGCCCAATGTCGTGGCCGCTGCATTGTCCTCCAAACAAGCGGGCAGAATCGCTTTGCTGATCCATCTGAACACCAACACCCAGGCCATAGATGAGATCAGTATGCAGTACCTGGCCGGCGCGTTGGAGAGCGCCAGAGAGTATGCTCTGGATGTGGTGACGGTATTTTTTTCCATGCTGGAGGGCATGGGCGTGGAGGAAGTCATAGGGTATTTCCGCTCACAGAGCATCAACGGCATCATCATATACGGGATATCCAGAGAGGATCAGGTGCTGCAGGAACTGGTTCGGCGGCAGATTTTCCGGATTGTGCTGGTGGATGTACCTCTGATCAACGAGAGTACCTCCTGTGTGTGGATCGATCAGGCGGCAGCACAATATGCGGTGGCGGAAAAGACCATGCTGATGGATACCATCCCCTATAAGAAAGTGCTGTATATTGCCGGAAAAAGCAATGGCTATGTGACACGGGAACGGATCAGAGGTATGGAGAAATTTGCCAGGGATTACAGCCTGGAGATGATTGTCCGCAACGGAGAATTTTCGGAGAAAAAGGCCCGGGAGCTGACTATGGAGTATGCCGAGGAGCAGGATATGGTGGTCTGCGCGTCGGACTTGATGGCCATAGGCGCTATGCGGGCCCTGACGGACATGGATATCTTCCGGCCAGTGTGCGGTTTTGACGGGTTGACATTGATGGGCTATGTGGGACAGCAGATGAACACGGTGCGCCAGGATTTTGCCAGAATCTCCCAGGAGGCGGTGACAGAACTGGAGATCCTGATGAATGGCGGCAGCGGCCGTGAGGTTGTGCTGGACTACACACTTGTACGGCTTAAATACGAAGATATAATACGCTGAGCGCCTGTTTGCTCCCGCAAAGCAATGAACCAGGCGGTATTCGGGATCAACAGTTCAGCACATGCAGTTCATGCAGCGCGCGGGTGGCGGCCACATACAGCAGTTTGGCCTGGCGGGGATCGTCAGGGCCGTGCTGCATATCCAGGTTCCAGAGAATGACCGCGTCAAATTCCAGGCCCTTCACCAGGCGGATGGGCAGCACCATGGTGCCGGTGGAGAAATTGGCGGCGGCTCCGTCGGTCAGAGGCGTCAGCGGGGAGAGCAGAGAGTGTGCCTTGGCGGCATCCTTCTCATCCCGGCAGATCACGGCGGTGGTGTGGTACCCCTTGGCCTGTATACCGGCGATGAGTCCTGCCGCATGTTCCGCCATTTCCAGGTCGCTCCAAAACCGGGCCTCCTCCACGGGGATGCCATGGCGGATCACTGGCTGGATCTTGTAGCGGCCGGAAGATGCCTTTTCCAGAATCCGGCCTGCGTACTGGGAGATCTCAATAGTGTTTCGATAGCTCTTCTGCAGCAGCAGGAACTGGTCACGCTCATTTTTTAAAAACAGCTTTTGCAGTTCATACCAGTCGTTCAGTCCCGTATCATAATGTATATTCTGAGATACATCCCCCATAATGGTAAAATAGGTGGCAGGCAGCAAGGTCCGCAGTACATAGTAGATGCCGATGCCAAAGTCCTGCGCTTCATCTAAAAACAGCAGACCGAACTCCTCGTTGGGAGCTTTTTGATATACCCGGTAGTGAATCAGGGCCAGGGCGGCGATGTCATACACATCGTATTCCCGGCGCTGCAGGTGGTCGAGATGGGCCTGCCATGCCTGCGCCGCAGAGGATGAATCCGCTGTCTGAGGATCACCCTGCGCAGGCGCAGCTGTCCGAAGCGTATCCCCGTGCGTATCCCACCATTGTCGCAGATACGCAAGGTACAGCTCATAGATGCTCAGGGTCGGGCGTCTGGCCTTGTAATGCCCGGCATGTTCTTTTAGCTTGGCCTGAAGTCTGTCCCTGTCTTCGCCGCTCATCAAAAACTTGATCCTGGTCTTGACCCGCTCATCCAGTGTGGTCAGCAGGGTACAGATGCTGAAGGTGGGATTTTCCTGATAGAGTGTGGTATTGTTGCTCTCCGACAGGATGGTGCCGATCTGTTTATCCTTTAGAGGAGACAGATCCACCAGATCCTCCCGCAGATGGAGCAGATACAATTCCAACTCCTGCATGAAGGAGAGCGTGCAGCGCCACGGTGCGGTGGAGCAGGGTCCTCCATCCGGTTCCAGACATTTGTTTTTCTTCACCCAGTCCTTTTCGCAGAGACGGGCGAAGAGTTGGTCCATGCGCATATGTTTGATATTGGGTACATCCAATTCCGGAAGGCCGCTGGTGATATAGTTCAGCAGTAGGTCGTTGCTGCCGATGATGCAATACTCGTTAGACTCAAAGCGGTGCTTGTAATTGTATAGCAGATAGGAGATGCGGTGCATGGCCACCGTGGTTTTGCCGCTGCCCGCCACGCCCTGGACGATCAGGTTGGCAAAGGGGGATTTGCGGATAATGGCATTCTGTTCCTTCTGGATGGTGGCAATGATCTCTCCCAGCACGGCATCCTTGTTTTTGGACAGATACTGCACCAGCAGTTCGTCGTTGGAAGCCACATCGCTGTCATAGTAGCCCAGGAGCCGACTGTTTTCCACGCTGTAGGTCCGCTTTAAGCGCAGATCGATGGAGATGGGTTTTTCGTCCGGCAGGCCGTACTCGCGCTGGCCCAGTTCGTTCTCGTAATAGACGCTGGAGATGGGAGCCCGCCAGTCGGCGATCAGCACATCCGTCTTGTTGCGGAACACGCCGTTTTTGCCGATATATACCTGCTGCTCAAGCTCGGTGGCGTTCTCCGTGTAGTCAATACGCCCGAAGTAGGGTTTGTCCTGTGCCGCCCGGTTTTTTCGCAGGGAGGCTGCCGCATGTTCCTCCAGGCTGCTGGCGGTCATCAACTGGTTATACAATTCTACATCGCCGCTGTTTATCGCTTTGTACAATTCCTGCACCTGGGCATGTCGCTGCTCATATTCCTGCTCGTACCTGGCCACATTCTGGCCGATGATATCCAGGCACTCCTGGAAGTGCAGCTGCTCCTGCCTCATATCTTGATCCTGATTTGCCATTGGTTTCCTCCGTTCCTGTTGGTGTTTTTAGTCTGCTGCCTTGGCTATAAGGGAATTATACTGACTAACGTTAAGGTTTTATATAAGAAATTATATAAGAAAAAAGAAAAAATACTAGACTTTTATTTGCCGATATGCTATGATGCTAACTAGAGTCGTGCCTAAAATAGCTGTCGCATAAGCGATAGCTATTTGACGTATAGGAGTAAAATTACATGATAAATTTCTTTGTAAGCTTGATTGTGGGAATATTTATGGGGGACAATTACCTGAAGGAGCGCATGGAGCGACAGCTGGCGCCCGGGGAGGATCAGGAGATCTGCGGCGGCAGGCTGCTGCTGCGTAAGCACCATAACCCGGGGGCCATGCTGGGCCTGGGAGGAAAGAGAGGGATTGTTGTGACAACCCTGGCGCTAGCGCTCACCGGGATTGCTGCCCTGGCATTTATTCTCAGTCTGGGCGTCTACGGCAGCAATCTACTGCGGGCGGGTTTGTCTCTGCTGCTGGGCGGCGCTTTCAGCAACACCTATGACCGGCTGAAGCAGCAGTATGTGACGGATTATGTGTCGTTTAACGTAAAGTGGAAGCCGCTGCGCAGGCTGGTCTTCAATGTGTCGGATTTCTGCATTATTCTGGGGGCCATGCTGTCCGCCCTGGGACTGAAGCATCAGGGGTGGAAGCTGCGGAAATTGGCGGAAAAGCGAAAGAAGAGGCGTGATATGGCAAAGAGAGCCGGGAAAAATCGTAATGCCGCACATTCGAGTATGCGTGATGGAGAGATACGGAAAGGCAGGAACAAGCAGAAAGCTTAGACAGATAGTTAAAGGCAGTGGATCGCTCATGCGGTTTCCACTGCCTTTTTGCAGGATTTCTTGCTTATAAAGTAATTTTAGTGCCATTTTTTTCCTTTAATGCATCTTTTAATGCATCCATGGAGGTGATCAGCACCTCCCCCTGGGGATTTGCATCCAGATAAGAGATGGCGGCTTCTATCTTGGGCAGCATGGTGCCCGGTTCAAAATGCCCCTGGGCCATCAGCTTTTGGGCTTGCGCCACGGTCATGGCAGGGATGGGCTTCTGGGTCGCTGTGCCATAGTTTTCGCAGACCTGTTCCACACTGGTCAGGATGATCAACTGGTCACTTTGTAATTCTGCCGCCAGCCTGCCTGCGATGGCGTCTTTTTCGATGACGGCGGAGGCTCCTTTCAGCACATGCTTCTGCTCGATGACGGGGATGCCGCCGCCGCCGCAGGCGATGACCACCTGATCTGCCATGGCCAGGGTGCGGATGGACTCGATCTCTACGATATCAATGGGCCTTGGCGCGGCGATCACACGGCGGAAACCTTTGCCAGGAAATTCCCTGACATAGTTGCCCTTTTTAATTTCCGTCTCCGCGTCCTCATGGGACATATAGCGGCCGATGACTTTGGTGGGCTCGTAGAAAGCCTCGTCATAAGGGTCCACGGTCACCTGGGTTAGGATGGTGCATACTGATTTGGAGATGCCCCGGGACAGAAGCTCGCTGCGCAGGGCATTCTGGAGATCATAGCCCACATAGCCCTGGCTCATGGCGGAACAGACACACATGGGTGCGGGAGTGTAATCAATATAGACCCGACGCAGCTCCGTCATGGCCTTGTGGATCATGCTGACCTGGGGCCCGTTGCTGTGGGTGATGGTCAGCTGGCAGTCCGCCTCCACCAGATCTGCCAGGGCCACGGCCGTCCTCCTGACCGCGTCCCGCTGTTCCAGGGTGGTATATCCTAATGCATCGTGTCCCAGGGACACTACCACATGTTTTTTGTTCATAACCGTGCCTCCAATCATGTAGATGATTTACTATATGGTGTTTTTTATTACATACATTATCACATAAATATAAGTGTTTCTGTGTTCGAAATCACATTTTTATTATATACAGGTGTTTTGTGAAGGTCAATCTATTTATCATGTTTTTCATTTCACTGCCAATCCTTCGCTTTGTGACAGCGATAACCGTTGCTTATAAAGTGTAAAATAATTAATTGCTTGACAGCATAATTAGATTCCTGTACACTGTATACAGGAAAGGAAGTGGAGTTATGGCACAGAACGAGCGGGGCGCAGGGAGAAAACCAACCCTGTCTGAGGAGACATTGCAGGAGATTCGCGGGCGGCATGAGGCCGGGGAGACGATCACGGCTCTGGCCCAGGCTTATGGGGTATCCCGGCAGACATTGCACAATTACTTAAAGGATCCGGAGGAGGGTCATAGGCGGATCTATCGGAGCCTGAAGCAGTGGCAGAGGCTGAACCGTGATTTTCCCGGAGTGGATGTCCAGGATTATATGATCCGTATGGACTATATGAACGGCGACGAGTGCTGCAGCCAGCTGCTGGTGAGCTTTCAGAAACGCCAGGTGGTGGTGGAGAATACAACGGATGTGCCATTCCACCGCGCCTTTGGCATGAAGGCCAAGCCCACCTGGGAGGATTTCGAGGAATTTCTGGAGGATCGCTGTATGCCCAGAACCAGGGATCATCTGCGGCTGGTACTGGAGGAGATCGGTGTGGACAGCTATGATCCCTTGGCTATCATAGAGAAGACGCAGGGGCGTATGGCGGAGGATCAGCAGTGGCTGAAGCTTTCTTATTTTGCCCCCGGACAGGAGTGTGAGAGCGATGCCTGAGCACAAGGACGTAAGAATAAGGGTTCCGGTGATCCGGATTCAGGGAAATGCCATTGAGACAGCGGGACACACCAGCAAGGGAAACCAGCTGAAATGGTACCAGGACGGC
>CAMWTF010000039.1 GCA_947177105.1 uncultured Lachnospiraceae bacterium
GTATATGGTAAAGAAGATATCCGGCTATTAATAAAATAGAAATTCCTATAAGTGTCATGGCGAGATTGACCAGCATCTGCGCTAACATGATACTTTTCTTTCCGACGGGCGTAGCGTCAAATCGCTTATAGATTTTTTTCTCTTTATAACCCGATAATGTCAGGGGCAAAGACATTAAGCCGGTAACTCCCATTACCATGACAGCGTATGCGGGCACAGAGACGTCCATCATTCTAATATCGGATCCGTCATAAATCGGCGTATTTCCAAAGATGCCGCCAAATAAAAGGAGCATCAGCACAGGAAAGACAAGAGTAAAGAAAAAGCTAAAAAAATCCCTTGTAAACAACCGTAATTCCGTCTTACATAAAACCACAAACCCTTTCATAGTATTCCCTCCATCGTAAGTCCTGTTGTTTTCGGTGCAATCATTAAGTAAAGCTTCTCCAATGAGAGATTTTCTTCCCATTTATCCTGGGGAATACGGCTTTTTACGTACTCCCGGAATCCCTGTTTCGTTCCGAAGAATTGCTGACGTCCTCTCTCCAAATAGAGGATTTTATCCGCAAGTGCTTCTGCCTCGTCCAGATAGTGGGAAACCATAATAATGGATACGCCCCCTTTCCTTATATTCTCAAAACTGATCC
This sequence comes from uncultured Lachnospiraceae bacterium, assembly GCA_947177105.1. Lineage (GTDB taxonomy): Bacteria > Bacillota > Clostridia > Lachnospirales > Lachnospiraceae > Acetatifactor. The sequence goes on from CAMWTF010000039.1 coordinate 648, forward strand.
ACATGTTTTGTCTCACTTCCGGGTCCAGTCCCGTGGTTAGTTCATCTAATACTAAAAGCTTGGGACGTCCTATAAGGGAGAGTAAAACGGATAATCTCTGTTTCTCGCCGCCGGAAAGTTTGTGAACCGGGCATTTCCTTTTTCCGTCAAGTCCCATCTGTGTCAGCAATAAATTCCAATCGGCGGGTCTGTCGTAGAAACTCGCGAATAATCTGCACTGTTCTTCCACTCTGATTTTCGAGTGATATTCCGCCTCCTGCAGTTGGACACCCATTTCCCTGTATACTTCGCCGCGGCGCTGCCAGGGATTTTTTACAAAAACCTGAAGCAAACCGCTGTCGTGTTTTCGTAAGCCCTCTACACACTCCACAGTGGAAGTCTTCCCGGAGCCGTTTTGTCCGATAACGGCCAATATCTCTCCGGATTCCACGGAAAACGAAACATTCTGAACCGCGCGTAAATTTTTATAGGCCAGATTCAGATTCTCCACTTGTACAATTGTCTGTGACATAAAATAGCCTCCCCGTTTAAGTGCTGTCTTGATGCCGTCATTTTATAACGGGTTTTGAAAGTAAACAATAGGGTTTGGGGAAGTGGCAGCCCGTGACGCGCAAGAGGTCGGATTTCATGTCTGAAATGCATACATTTGCCGCTCTGTCGTGCTATAATAATCAGGGAAGGAGGCGCGTCCATGAAAGTCGAATGCAAAATCAGCGCGGAATATAAAGAGCCATATGCGGTTCTTCATATAAACAAAATGACTGATTCGGTTGCGGAAATTATTTCCATGCTGGAAAAAGAAAACGCAAATTCTCTGACATTGATTGCCAAAAAAGACAAAAATACTTATTTTATAAAACCGGAGGACATATCGTTAGTACGTACCGAGGGAAGGGAAATTGTCTGTTACGATAAACGGAAAAACAGATATATACTGGATAAGCCATTATACGAACTGGAGAACATGCTTGCCGTTTATTTTGTGCGTATTTCCAAATCAACGATTGTCAATATCAATCAAATCAATCATGTGGAAGCAAGCTTCAATGGAACCATGGGACTGGTAATGAAAAACGGGGTCACAGATTACATTTCCAGAAGTTTTCGCAAGAGTTTCAAAGAAAGGCTGGGATTAGAATGAAACAGATTGTTAAACTGGTGATTAAGTATATTCTGTATGGTATATCTTGGGGGTGTACTTCCTTTGTGATAATGTGCTTATCCTATTTTGCCTGGGGCGGAGAAGATATATTGATGCAGATATGCAAAGATTTTGCGAGGCAGGCTCTAGGCGCTATGATTGTTGGCATTGCCTGCGGCAGTACATCCATCATTTATCAATTCAATCGTCCTTCCGGACTTTTCAAAACAATAATACATTTTTGCGTGGGAATGGGCGTTTTCTATCCTGTGGGCGTTTATCTGGGCTGGATCCCTTTTCACGCAGACAGGATAATTTATACTGTTTTACAGTTTTTGGCCTCATGCGGTATTTTTATGCTCATCTGGTCCTGCTTCTATCTGTTTAACCGGAATGAGGCAAAGAAGATTAATAAGAGGCTGCGGGAACTTGAGCATAAACCGGAGAATTATACTGACGAGCGCTAACCCTTCGTGAGTATAAGAAATACCGGCATCCGGGACGTGTGACGCGTAAATGGCGGGCGGCAACAAGGAGTTGCGGAAAAGAACTTCCGGGTTGGTGGTAAAAGATAAGGGCTTTCGATACAATATGTATAACACGGAGCGGATCCTGTAAAGAAAAAGCAGGAGGAGCAGGCGGAACGAAAAAAGGAGGTAACAGGAGAGATGAAGCTGTCGGAGAAGATTATCGAACTGCGGAAGGCAAACGGAATGACCCAGGAGGAACTGGCCTGTGTCTGCAGCGTGAGCAGGCAGTCCATCTCGAAATGGGAGGCGGATATCGCCTTGCCGGAAGTGGAGAAGCTGTTGATTCTGGGGGAGGTTTTTCATGTCTCCATGGATGTATTGCTTAAGGACGAATTGCTGGTTGGCGGTGTCAGGGAGAAACACTGCTGCGGCGATAACGCGGTTTCCGGGAAGAAGACGGAAGTCTACGAGGGCGTACTGATCAAGGAGAGCGTTGAGGATGAGAATATTATAGACCTTCTCAATATACACAAGGTTGAACTGTGGAAAACCGGCGGAAAGCCCAGATACTGGACGGTGCTGTTTTTTTCCTGTGCCCGGAAGGATTTTCCGGAACTGGTTTCAAAGGTCATGATCTCCGACCCTGACAATGGCGGCAACTGGTTCGTGGATTTTAAGGCGAGAAATGTAAAGTACATTGTTTTTAGAGACAAGGTTCTGAAATACCGAATAGGGGATCGGGCAGAGCGGGAACTGGTATGTGACGAATGCCGTAAAATGGGTATTATGGACGAACAGATGAATTGGGAGGAATAGGATTATGAGAGTATTATTGACATCTGCCGGATTGGAAACGGAGGAGATACAGAACTTTTTTGTGGAATTGACAGGCAAGGACATGGCTTATGTGAAAGCGTTGTTTATCCCGGTAGCCGCGGTGGACGCGGACGCGATTGCCGTGCTGCCCAAGTGTATGAATGACTTGCTAAAATGCGGTATACCGGACAAAAACATAAGCGTTTATGATATGCATGAAGGGATGGAGACAGGACAGCTGCAGCAATATGATGTGGTATATCTGTGCGGCGGAAAAACGCAGTATCTGCTTCAGCGTATCAACGCCACGGGATTTAATAAATCGCTGATGGAGTATATTCATGCGGACGGCGTGGTGCTGGGCGTGAGTGCGGGCAGCCTTATTTTTGCCAATAATATTCCCGGCAATCTAGGGCTGATAGACACGAAGCTGGATGTCCACTGCAATGAGGGGGAAGCGAAGGGGAAACTGGCATATCCCTTAAAGGAAAATGTGTACCTGACCAATACCTGCGCGCTGGCAATCCGTAGTTTTCCTGACGGTTTGGAGATTATCGGCGGGTGAGGCAAAGGACGGAAGTAAGTGCAATTCTCCATAGATAATATTTGTGGTCTGTGGTACAATGGACGTAACTCTTACAGCGTTTAACAGTTCCACAATAAAAAATAAAGGAGAAACTGCCATGAATGTTATTGTAATCGGAGGCGTTGCCGCAGGCACGAAAACTGCCGCAAAGCTGATGCGTCAGGACCGCGGCGCAAAGGTCACAGTTTATACCAAGAGTAAGGACATCTCCTATGCGGGCTGCGGCCTGCCCTACTATGTGGGCGGGAGTATCGAGACCCGGGAAGAATTGATTGTCAATACGCCGGAAAAGTATGCCGGACTGACCGGTGTGGAAGTCAGGACGGAGATGGAGGCCGTGGACATAGACGCAGCCGCCAAAAATGTCAGTTTCGCAAATGGCGAAACCATTTCCTATGACAAGCTGGTTATCGCCACCGGCGCCGTCCCCTTTGTACCGGAGGTGGCGGGCGTCGGTCTGCCGGGCGTATTCACCATGCGCACCCCCGATGACGCCATCGGCCTTCGGGCCTATATGGAAAATAACCACTGCCGCAGCGCCGTGGTGGTGGGCGGCGGATTTATCGGGTTGGAGATTGCGGAAAACCTGCTGGCCAAAGGGCTGAAAGTCACGGTTGTGGATATGGCGGATCAGGTCATGCCCAATCTGTTTGACCCGGAGATGGCCGCCTATATCCGCCGCCAGCTGCAGGCCAGGGGGATCCGCATTGTCACCGCGGCCGCTCTGGAGGAGGTGCTGGGAGATGAGAAGGCGACGGGTATCCGCACCAGTGTGGGCGTCTTTGAGGGCGAACTGGTGGTGCTTGCCATCGGCGTCCGTCCCGCCACTGCTTTTCTGGAAGGGTCGGGCCTGGAGATGAACCGGGGAACCATCCTGGTAGACGATCATCAAAGAACAAATCTAAGCGATGTGTACGCCGTGGGCGACTGCGCGCAGGTATATAACCGCATCACCGGAAAAGCACAGTGGTCCGCCATGGGCTCCACCGCCAATATTACCGGACGCTGTCTTGCCAGAAATCTGACCGGGGAGGATGTTGTCTACGGCGGCTGCCTGGGCACCGGCGTGGTGAAACTGGCAGGAGATCTGAACGCTGGACGCACCGGCCTGACCGAAGCGCAGGCGAAGGAGGCGGGGTATGAAGTGATCACCGTCACCTGCGTCACGGATGACAAAGCGCACTATTACGCCGACGCCTCCACCTTCGTCACCAAGCTGATTGCCGACAGGAACACCCATAAGCTGCTGGGCATTCAGGTGCTTGGCGCAGGCGCGGTAGACAAGATGGTGGATATTGCCGTCACTGGCATCGCCATGGGTGCGGCGGTTGAGGACTTTGACACGCTGGATTTTGCCTACGCGCCCCCCTTCTCCACCGCCATCCACCCCTTTGTGCAGGCGTGTTACATATTGGAAAACAAGATGGCGGGAGCTTTTGAGACCTTTACGCCCGCCGAGTACGCTATGGGAAAAGCCAATGGCTACCGTGTCATCGATGCCCATCCCGCAGCCGCCATTCCCGGCGCGAAGTGGATAGACTTAAGCAAGGTCACCGCTCCTTTAGATGGCATTGGGACAGAGGAAAAGCTGCTGCTTGTTTGTGCCAAGGGCAAGCGGGGGTACTTCCTGCAGAACCGGCTGAAGGCATTGGGCTATACCAATACCCGTGTGCTGGAGGGCGGCGCTTTTATCAATCAGGTCAAGGCGCAGTTCGCAGGCGGCGCTCTGCCCCCCGAGGAGATCAAACGGGTCAAGGCACTGGGCTGTCTGCAGGATAAGCGATATTTGGATGTATTCAATGTCCGTGTCATCACCCGCAACGGTAAGATCACCGCCGCGGAGCATCGGACCATCGCCGAGGCTTCCGAGCGTTTCGGATCGGGGGCCGTCACCATGACTACTCGTCTGACGCTGGAGATTCAAGGGGTTAAGCATGAGAATATCCAGCCGCTGATTGACTTTTTGGGGGAGCACGGTTTGTCCACCGGCGGCACAGGTTCGCTGGTGCGCCCCGTTGTCTCCTGCAAGGGTACCACTTGTCAGTATGGTCTTGCCGATACCTATGGCCTGTCAGAAAAATTGCATGAGCGGTTCTATGTGGGATATCACGACGTGACTCTGCCTCACAAGTTCAAGATTGCCGTGGGGGGCTGTCCCAACAACTGTGTCAAACCCGACTTGAACGATTTGGGCATTGTGGGCCAGCGTGTTCCCCTGGCGGACTTTTCCAAATGCCGCGGCTGCAAAAAGTGCCAGGTTGTGGAGAATTGTCCCGTCAAGGTTGCGCAGGTGACCGACGGCAAGCTTCACATAGATCCCGATGTCTGCAACAACTGCGGACGCTGCAAGGGCAAATGTCCCTTCGGCGCGCTGGAGGAGTACAGAGAGGGCTTCAAGATCTATATCGGCGGCCGCTGGGGCAAGAAGGTGGCCCACGGCATTCCTCTGACCAGGATCTTCGAAAGCGAGGAAGAAGTGCTGGAGGTGGTGGAGAGGGCGATTCTCCTGTTCCGCGACGAGGGCATCTCCGGTGAAAGGTTCGCGGATACCGTCAGCCGTTTGGGCTTTGATTATGTCAATGAAAAGCTGCTCTCCGACACCATTGACAAGGCGGCGGTTTTGCAAAAGAACGTGAAGGGCGGCGCCACCTGCTGACCGGGTTCCCAAAAGGGAGTATATTTTAAGGGGCGGCGTGACAAAAGTCATGCCGCCTCCCCATTCCAGGCTGGGGCAAGCCTGCAAAGAAAAAGGCAAGGAAACTTGCGGAACTTTAAGTATAGAAAGGAAATGTCAGTGAAAAAATTCGTCCATTTGGTTTTGCTGTGCTGTTTCATGTTTCTGATGGCATGCGGCAGGGGAACTGACGTGCCGCCGTCCGAGGAAACGGACTCGGAGACGGCAGTGACTTTTACGGACGACCTGGGTCGTCAGGTGATGGTGGACCACCCTGAGCGGGTGGTCTGTCTGATTGGCAGCTTTGCGGATATCTGGTATTTGGCCGGAGGGGTGGACCAGATCGTGGCGGCAACGGATGCCACCTGGACTTACTTCAATTTACCCCTAGAGGAGGATGTGGTCAATCTGGGTGCCGCAAAAGAGTTGAACATGGAGAAGCTGATCGCCTGCGACCCGGATCTGGTCCTGGCAAGCTGTGGAACCGACCGGAATACGGAACTGGAATCCGCCTTTAATGAGATGGGGATTCCCGCGGCATATTTTTCCGTCAACACATTTGAGGATTATCTGCGGATGCTGAAGATCTGCACGGAGATCACCGGACAATCCGGGAATTATGAGACCTACGGAACCGCTGTCTGGGCACAGGTGGAAAGGGCTCTTGCAAGGGCCGACGGATCCCGTCCCAGCGTTCTGTATATCCGGGCCACGGGAAGCAGCTGTAAGGTAAAAAACAGTGAGGGGAGTGTGCTGGGAGAGATGCTTGCCGCTTTGGACTGCGAGAATATCGCGGACAGGGAGGGCAGTCTTTTGGAACAACTCAGCTTGGAGACGATACTGCAGAGCGACCCGGACTATATCTTTGTGGTACTGCAAAGCGCGGATCCCGCGGACGCGCAGGCGGTTTTGGAAACCACGCTTCTGCGAAATCCCGCCTGGGCCTCTCTGACGGCCATAAAGGAAGGACGTTATTATGTGATGGATCAGCAACTCTACAATTTGAAACCGAATGAGCGATGGGGGGAAGCCTATGAGCAGCTTGCGGATATTCTCTACCCGGCGCAGTGACATAATTTTCTGGGCCGGGCTATGTGCCTTGACCCTGGGAGCAGCGGCCCTTGGGCTGTGGACAGGCTCTGTAAAGCTGGAGCCGGCGCAGGTGCTTGACGCGCTGACTGGGCGGGACGGCACTTCTGCCGCCGCCCGCATCGTGCTCTACAGCCGTCTGCCGCGCACCTGCGCGGCGATGCTGGCGGGAGCGGCCCTGGCGGTCTCCGGTGCGGTCATTCAGACGGTTCTGGACAATCCTCTTGCGTCTCCCAGTGTCATCGGCGTCAATTCCGGCGCGGGTTTTGCGGTGGCTCTGGTCTGTGCCGCCGCGCCGCTGGCCCAGCGATATACGCCGCTGGTGGCATTTGGCGGCGCTCTGGCAGGGGTCCTTCTGGTGGCGGGGCTGTCCCAGCGCACCGGCGCCTCCCGCATGACCGTAATTCTGGCGGGGGTTGCCATCTCGGCCATGTTCAGCGCCGGCATCGATACGGCGGTGACGCTGGTGCCGGATGCGATCAGCGGTGTTACGGACTTTCGGATCGGCGGCTTTACGGGTGTCACCATGGCGCAGCTTGCCCCGGCCGCCGGGTTGATTTTTGTCAGTCTGGGAATTGTGTTCTCCCTTTCCCAGCAGATGGACATCCTTGCGCTGGGCAGCGATACGGCCCAGAGTCTGGGGCTCTCCGTGGGGCCTGTGCGCATTACTTTGCTGGTGCTGGCGGCGGCCCTGGCAGGGGCCGCCGTGAGCTTCTGCGGGCTGATGGGCTTTGTGGGGTTGATAGTGCCCCATACCATGCGGCGGCTGCTGGGAAAAGGAAGCCTTTCGCTGATGGTTTCCTCCGCCTTGGGAGGCGCTTTCTTTGTGACGATGTGTGATCTGGCGGCGAGAGTGCTGTTCTCGCCTTTTGAACTGCCCGTGGGCATTATACTGGCATTTGCGGGGGCTCCTTTTTTCTTATGGCTCTTGTTTAAGCAGAGAGGAGGGCGCACATGATCCGATTAAACAGGCTCTGCGCCGGATATTTTGGAAAAACTGTCATACAGGAAGTCACCATGGAGTTTTTGCCGGGAAAGGTTACCGTCCTGCTGGGCCCCAACGGAAGCGGAAAGTCCACGCTGCTGAAAGCGTCGCTGGGGCTGCTGCCCCTCACGGGCGGTGAGGTTTTGTATGACGATGTGGATATCCGGCGGCTGAAACGCAGACAGATTGCGCAAAAGGCGGCGTTTTTGACCCAGAGCCGGAACACGCCTTCCATCCAGGCGCTGCGGATGGTACTGCACGGACGGTTTCCCTATCTGACCTATCCCAGACACTACGGCGGACAGGACTATGCCATCGCCCGCGGCGCCATGGACGCCACGGGAAGTCGGCAGCATGAAAATACCAATGTCAGTCTGCTCAGCGGGGGCCAGCGCCAGGGTGTGTATCTGGCTATGGCGCTGGCCCAGGACACCCGGACTCTTTTCATGGATGAGCCCACCACTTATCTGGATATCGGCCGTCAGTTTCATATGATGCGCACTGCCCGCTCCTTGGCCCGGGAAGGGAAAGCGGTGGTGCTGGTACTGCACGACATCTGTCTGGCGCTGCGGGAGGCGGACCGCGTTGCGGTGCTGCAGGAGGGCAGGCTGCTCTGCTTGGGCGAACCGGACGCCATCTACCAAAGCGGTGCTCTGGAGCAGGTATTCGGGGTGGGGGTACATCGTGTGGATACCCCTCACGGCATGCAGTATTATTGTGTTCCGCAGCAGGTTCCCGGCCGGATCGCTGAGGAATGTCAGAACACATAAAGCAATCGGATATATCCCCCGGAATTGGTCACCATAGACAAGAATATTCGTGACCGCTTAACAACGAAATCCTGCGCAAAGGGGCAGAATTTTGCTATCGGAGCCGGTTTATCCTGGTTAGGTTAAAGGAGTAAGAAATGCCCTATTTTCCCATATTTATTGATTTAAATAACAAACCTGTCCTGATTGTGGGCGGCGGAACCGTCGCCCTTCGCAAACTGCAGAAGCTGATGCCCTACGGCGCGCGGCCAACGGTGGTGGCGCCGCACATCCTGCCTGCGCTGGCGGATTTTCCCGGTGTGAAGCTGCGTCCGCGCGGCTTCGATGTTTCCGATCTGCGTCCGCGTCCTTCGCTGGTCATTGCTGCCACAGACGATAAAGAGACAAACCGCCGTATCTCTTCTCTCTGCCAAAAGCGCCATATTCCGGTGAACGTGGCGGACGATCCGGCGCTGTGCAGCTTTCTCTTCCCGGCTTTGGTGCGGCAGGGCGCCTTTTCGGCGGGTATCTCCACCGGCGGCGCAAGTCCTACTGCGGCGGTCTATTTTAAAGAGCGGCTGCGGGAACTGCTGCCGGACGGGCTGGACGGGCTTCTCGCCTGGCTGGAGTCTCTGCGCCCTGCGGTGAAAGCCGCCATACCGGAGCAGAGCAGACGGGCGGCGGCGTTCCGCAGACTTTTTGATGCCTGTATGGCCAAGGGCGGCCCCTTGACGCGGGAAGAGACGGAGCGATATATTGCCGATGCGCCGCCGGGCAGCGTTGCGCTGGTGGGGGCGGGCTGCGGCAAGGCGGATCTGATTACCCTGCGGGGATTGCGGCTGCTGCGGCAGTGCCAGGCAGTGGTGTACGATGACCTGATTGACCCGGCGCTGCTGGATGCGGCGCCGGAATCGGCCATGCGGATCTACATGGGGAAACGAAGGGGAGCACACGCCGCGACCCAGGCTGAAATCAACCAAAAGCTTATTGAACTGGCCGGATCCGGCTTGCGGGTGGTGCGCCTGAAGGGCGGTGATCCCTATCTTTTCGGCCGGGGCGGCGAGGAAATGCTGGCGCTGAAAGCCGCCGGGATTCCCTGTCAGGAGGTTCCGGGCATTCCCTCTGCCATCGGTATAGCGGCGGAGGCGGGAATCCCCGTGACCCATCGGGGCGTGAGCCGCGGTGTGCATATCGTCACGGCCCATACCTCCCACACGCCGGACGGTCTGCCGGAGGATTTTGACGCGCTGGCCAAGCTGTCGGGTACACTGGTATTTCTGATGGGGCTGGAGAGGCTGTCTGCCATCACCGCCCGGCTGATGGCGGCAGGAAAGGACGAAAACACGCCCGGGGCGGTGATTTCCGGCGGCAACGCGCCCACTCCTGTCCGGGTCCGGGCGCCGTTGGCCCGGCTGGAGCAGGAGGCCAGAAACGCGGGGGTGTCCGCGCCGGCCATTATTCTTATCGGAGACGTGGCGGCTATGGACCTGTCTCCAAGCCCGCTTATGGGGCGGCGGATAGGGGTCACCGGCACCCGGGAGGTTGCGGAGAAACAGTTGAATGCGCTGGAGGCCCTTGGGGCCAAGGCGCTATGGGTGCTGCGCGCGGGAATAAGGGAACTGCCCCTGGAGCCTGCCTGGCGGAGGCTGGAGGAACGCTCCGGCTGGATAGTGTTTACCAGCGCCAACGGAGTCAGGACCTTTTTTGGGCAGGCGAAACAAAAGAATAGGGTATCGCCTTTTCTGGAAAAGTGGAAATTCGCGGTTATAGGCGCCGCCACCGGCGAGGCGCTGGCCCGCTGCGGCATACGGGCCGATCTGTGTCCCGAAACCTTTACCAGCCAGGCTTTGGCAGCCGGTATCGGGGCTGCGGCGAAGCCCGGGGAAGTGATTCTTTTGCTTCGATCGGCGGCTGCCTCGCCGGTTCTGCCAAAGGCGCTGCGCAGGGAGGGTTTTGCGGTGGAAGACATTGCGATTTATGATGTGGAGACAAAGGTCTGCGCCGACCCGCTCCCGACGCTGGATTATCTGACCTTTTCCAGCGCGGGGGGTGTGAAGATGTTTTTTGAGCAGTACGGGGCAATCCCAGTGGGGACCCGCTGTGTCTGTATCGGCGGCGTCACCGCCCAAACCTTGTCGCAGTATACGGAGGACGAATTTTTGACAGCCCGGGAGATCTCGGCGGAGGGAATTGTCGAAACCATTTTGGGCGACCAAAAAGATAACTTCAGAAACAAAAGAATGGAAGGGGAAAGCTAGAAGGGTATTTGCAGTAAAACAGCGGATAGTTGACGCATTTTCATAATAATCGACAAAAAGCGGCAAAAACTTGTGGACAATCCCCCTATGGTAGTATATAATATCATAAGGGGATCACACGCAAAAGCGTATGATGTATAGCTTAAGAAACTGTGCAATGTCTGCTGTCTGTGTCATTTTGTGCATTGTGGTTTTTTCGGAAGCTGCAATGCATTTTTATATTTCTCACTTAAAACACTATTTCTTATGGGAGGAAAAAACATGAATATTTCTCAAGTATTACAGTTCGAGGGTCCGATTGACTCGCTGGTGTGGAAAAATCCGATTGAGGATTTTAACACCACCTCCGTGCTGGTTGTGGACGAAACCCACGAGGCTCTCCTGGTGGTCAACGGAAATGCCTGCGATCTGTTCGGGCCCGGACGGCACACGCTGGAGACGCCCAACATCCCCCTTGTCAAGCGGATTATCAATATCCCTACCGACGGAAAGACCTCTTTCCCGTGTAAGGTATTCTATATCAACAAGGTCCATCAGAT
>CAMWTF010000040.1 GCA_947177105.1 uncultured Lachnospiraceae bacterium
TTCATAGGATGGATCATCGTATGTATAAGCAATCCTTAATTCATAGGCGCTTCTGTCAACAATATATGAATTATTTATATCATAAATAATGAGGACATCCTCATTTAGACAGTCGGAAGCCAAATCACAAAACGCCTGTGTCATTTGAATTAGTCCATTATCTTTCTTAAGCATCATAAAAAGTATCTCGTCATCAGAAAAAACCGGGTAAAATACAAAATCTGTCTCCCGTAAGGTCCCTGTGCTTAAATATTCATAGGCGTATATAGGAAGTCCTACACTTAGTGAATCAAAATCCCCATTCTTGTAGCCCAAATTTTCCGCGTCAGATGCTATCGCAGAAATGAAAGGCAACAATTCCACTATGTCCGCGTCCATATTTCGTCCTTGATTTGAAAAAGCACCATTGGAAACAGCCAACACATTAAAGTTTTTTTCCGTTTAATGGTTGGTATCATTTACATCTATTTTTATAATCCGCAATAGTCCGCTATACTTTAGCCAAGATTGGCTCAAGAAGATAATTTGTCAACCCCCGAATTAAAAAAATTAGATTAGACCATTTAGCAGAGTCTTCAAAAAAACTATACTTAACAAGGATAGAATTAAGCAAATAAATGAAATAATATTTCCGGCAATAGCGAAGCCATGTGCTTTATCTTCCTCCAGACATCCTATGATGCATAATATAAGCGAGATTATCCATAAAATAAAACCTCTTATCCCCCATAACACCACACCTAAAACTGACAATATAAACCCTACTATTCCAAAAATACTTTGTTCTTTCTTCCACTTTCCTTTTTTTCCATATTTAGGATAATCTATCATCGCTATAATATCTCCTATCTCTTCCTCTTACCGCAAACTATGCGACGCCGTTATAAATATTTACTGCGCCTTCAAGTCCTTGGCGAGTTCATAGATTGACTCGAATATTCCCTTACACTCCTGTACCTTCCGGACTGTGGCATTGAAAATTTCCAGACCTCCTGCGATACATGGCTAAACTTATCTTTTATCTCGCTGATGAGTTCATTCTGCCTTGTCACGGAATTGACCGCGTTTTCTATGCTTCATTTGCGCGCTTGGTATCCGTGTCAAGTTCCCGGATAATACTGGTAATATTGTTCGACGCCTCCTTGGTGTCCTCCGAGAGAGGCCAGATTTCCTCCGCCACTACTGCGAAACCCTTTCCGACTTCACTGGCCCTGGCCGCTTCAATGGAAGCGTTGAGCGCAAGGAGGTTGGTCTGGCTTGATATACTGATAATCGTATCGACAAAACCGCCCACCTTCTGCACCTTTGAGGTAAGTTCCGTGATAACTTCCTCAACAACCTTACTGCTGCCGCTGACATTGTCTGCCTGTTTTCCCAACTCCTGCACGGAAAGAGCGCCGCTTTACACAATATCATTTACACGTCCCGAAGCCAGCACCATTGACTCGGTAACCTCACTTGCCTAGTCGGCCTGCGCAAGAATCGCGCCGCAGATAGTCGCTTCATCCTGCACGGCTTCCGCGGTGCTTACTGTGCTGTCCGCAATATTTTTCATCGATGTATGATTTTTGTTCAAATTCTCGCTTAGCGAATTGAAAAGCTCCATGGCCTCGCCAAAATGCTTGATAATAATGTCGGCTACCGTGACCATGACCATATTGCTGGCCTCCTGCTTCTTGGCCGCTTTCATGATTACCGCCGTGTTTTCCTCGTTAAATTTCACCAGGATCTGCGTTATTCTTATAGATGTGCATGCCACAAGAAAAGAGACCAGCCGGTTGAGGATCTTCGCTTCCCCGTCCGAACCGTTCAGACTGTTGATATGCATCAGCACCCTGATTATGTTTACGGCAACAATGGTGCTGTTTCCCCAGATCTCCAGCCATATATTGAGATACACCATACTCGCTATCAACACTGGATACGCGTAGATGCTTGTCCCCTCCGAAGTGCCGACGATCCGAAACACAACATAGACAAAAGCGCCTGCCGCCATCATACAGATTCCGCATAGCTTCGTATCTTTCTTGGTGATAAAAACAGCCACCACAATGATCAACCCAATCAGGGAAGCCGCGATCTCAACATAGGTATACCAGCCTGTCGAAGCCGGCTGTGCTAAAATCAGCACCCCCATCGCAAACAACAAATACCCCAGGATCAGTACCATTATGGAAAATACCACCTTATTCGCACACCTGTATTGTTATTTTGACATCATAACCCCTCCTCTGTATGTGTTCTGCCGATGCTTTCACCATGTTCTCTCACATTATATTCCTTCCGAAATAATATGAAAAGACTGAATCCGCAAAAAACTGAAAAATTGTAACGACATTTTCCTTCTGTTCACAACCGCACATTTTGCTTGACAGGAGGGAAAATAGGGTGTAGAGTACTAATAAATGAGCAAGGGCGTTCATTTTAGCGCAAAATCGGGGTTTGTTTTTTGTGCTGAAATGAGCGCCTTATCAATAAAAATAAATGGGATATTATAGAAAGCGGGGCAGCATTATGAAATATTCGGCGCAGGAGGTTATACAGTATGTTCAGGAGGAGGATGTAAAATTCATCCGCCTTGCCTTTTGTGATGTGTTTGGAAGACAGAAAAATATTTCCATTATGCCCCAGGAGCTTGATCGGGCCTTTGCATACGGAATCGCCTTTGACGCCTCCTCCGTGGCCGGATTCGGGGACGAGGCCCACTCGGACCTGCTGCTCCACCCGGAGCCGGAGACATTGATGCTGCTGCCCTGGAGGCCAGAGCACGGCAAGGTGGTGCGTATGTTCAGCAGTATCTCCTACCCCGACGGCAGACCTTTTGAGTGCGATACCAGGAGCCTGTTAAAGAAAGCCGTGGAGAAGGCCAAGAAAGCCGGACTTTGTTTTGACTTCGGAGCGGAGCAGGAATTTTATCTTTTCAATATGGATGAGAACGGAAAAGCCACTAAAATCCCCTATGACGAGGCGGGCTATATGGACATTGCCCCGGACGACAGGGGGGAGAATATCCGGCGGGAGATCTGCCTCACTCTGGAGCAGATGGGAATACAGCCGGAGAGTTCCCACCATGAAGAAGGGCCCGGCCAGAACGAGATTGACTTCCGTTACTCGGATGCCCTGACCGCCGCCGACAATGCCATGACCTTCCAGAATGTGACCCGGATCGTGGCCCACCGGAACGGACTTATAGCGGATTTCAGCGCAAAGCCCCTGCCCCGCAGGCCGGGAAACGGATTTCATATCAATATATCCGTGAATACGGGGGATGCATCCGCCCCCCTGGATCAAGTGATTGCGGGAGTTTTGGAAAAAATACGGGACATAACGGTGTTCCTCAATCCTACGGAGAACTCCTATGAGCGTTTCGGCAGCAATAAAGCTCCCAAATATATCTCCTGGTCCGCCGAAAACCGCTCCCAGCTGATACGGGTTCCCGCTCAGGTAGGAGGGACCCGCCGTGCGGAGCTCCGCTCCCCCGACCCCGCCGCCAACCCCTATCTGGCCTTTGCCCTGATTATCTATGCGGGACTTGAGGGGATACGGGATAAAAGGGAACTGCCCGAGGCGGTGGATTACAACTTATATAAGGCTGACCCGTCCATTCTGGCGCGGTTGGGACGGCTGCCCGATGATTTGGAGAGCGCCTGTCAAGCCGCCTGGGCCAGTTCCTTTGTCAAGGAACATGTGCCGACTGCCATACTGGATATTTATTGCGGAAAACATACCTTTTATACTGCAGACCGCCGGAATTTACAGTAGGAAAATGGGCAACGGTGTCTTGCCGGCGGTCTGAAGTGAGGATTCGCAGCAAGTTTTAATGGCGTACAGCATAAATCACGGCAGGTCCAACGCAGGCTATGGCGTTGTACCGATGGTTTTACACTTGAAGTTTCGGACTTATATCGAAAAATGAAGTAGATAGGAAAAAACAGTGAAGTACCGGGAAGGGAGGGGAGTAAGATGAGTCTTGAACAGCGGGAATACAGTGTTCTTGTGGCTTCTGCCATGGACAATTTCAACTCGGCCCTGTCGCCTCTGCTCGCAGAGGCCGCCTGCTCCCCGGCGCATGTGGCCGCCAGTGTCAGCGCCGCCAAGAGGATATTGGCGGAACGGAGTTTTGACTTTGTGATTGTCAATTCCCCCCTGCCCGACGATCCCGGTGTGCGCTTTGCCATAGACGCATGCACCTCCAGGGGAACTGTGGTGTTGCTGCTTGTAAAGTCCGAAGCCTACATCAGCGTCAATGACAAGGTAGTGGTTCACGGTGTATTCACCCTGCCGCGGCCCATATCCAGGCAGTCCCTGCAGCTGGCCTTAAGCTGGATGATCAGCGCCAGGGAAAGGCTGCGCAGGATCGAGAAGAAAACCCTGTCCATCGAGGAAAAAATGGAGGAGATCCGGCTGGTAAACCGGGCAAAATGGCTGCTCATCAGCGAGTTGAAGATGGAAGAGCCCCAGGCCCACCGCTACATCGAAAAGCAGGCCATGGACCTGTGTGTCCCCAAACGCCAGGTAGCCGAAGATATCATCCGCACTTACTCATAGTCGGATGCTTTTTCCTCTGCCCCCTGATATATATATTCAATATAACCCTCTATTTCTCCATCGCTTCTGTATATCCTCTTTTCCAACACGTTTCCCTGTTCGTCATAATCATACTCATAACGCCAGATCAGAATCCCGTTGCTGTCAGTCTTCACATCTGTCACTACAAGTCCCATATCCGTGCAGACAATTGCCTCTTCCTCAAGAGAATACTCCCACTCCTCCGATATCCTCCCATCGCTGTCATAATCGTATATGTACAAACGATCAAGCAATGATGACCACTGAATACGTTGCATATGTATTGTAAGTATGTTCCCCTGCCCGTCATAGGTATATTCAAACTTTTCCCGGCACAGCAGGATTTCATCATAGTTAATGCTCTTGGCCAACGTCTTATTGCCGAAATCGTCATATGTATATTCCACCCTGGACGTGTACTCTGTACTCCCATCATAACTCCGGCTCTCCGTTACCAGCCCTTGTTCATTATATGCATATTCATCCCGAGACATCAAAATTCCTTCGTCACGGTAATTCAGTGCAGAAAAAAGCCTGCCTTGCTGGTCATAGGTGTACTCACTCCATCTCATAGGATTTTCATCATCCATGTTAAACTTCTCTTCTACTGCCACATGTCCCTGTTCATCATAGGTATACAATGTTCTTCCCAGCACTCTCCGGGACCTGTCGCATCTCCTGACCTCCATCAAGAGCTTCTGCTCTTCCTCCATATCATTGTCCACGGTGCCAATGTTTCTTTCGTGCTCCTCCTCTTTTGATACAATTTCGGGTTCCCCTGACTCATCCTCTCCCTGGACGGTTTGGGATGCCTTCGATTCCCCCGTATCCGGCACAGTCTCTGACATATCCTCCGCCTCTTGCGACACGGTTGCGGGCACTTCCGATACGTCCCCCTTGGGCTCCATGGGTTCAACGCCGCTGCCGCAAGCTGTCAGCATCCCCATAAGCGCCACAGCAGCTATGGTCAAATTCGCTATGCCCTGCCTTCTTTTCGTTATCCTCAAAATACCCATAATCACCCTCCATTTCCCCATCACAAATCTCATACCGCCGCCTCAATCAATATCTTGTCGCCCAACGCAAGCTGTTCTTCCCCGCGTTCATTGCAGGCATTTCCGTGTCCTGCCGTCACACCCCTTTCCGGCGCCCTAAACAAACGGCAGGTGACTGCGAAACTCCCGCTCTGTCAAACAACTCCCTTGCTTCAAGGAGTTTCGCAATTTCCTAACCTTACACAGCTATCTCTGTAAAAATATAGTAACATACACATCTTACGTTTACAAGGGATCGGCCTTCATTCTTTTCTGCTCCAAACCGGTACCCCCAGCACACTATTCGGAACACTCCTGATAGTACCGGGCCTGGGCCTGCCACAGACGCTGGTAGGGACCTTGCTCCTCCTGCACCAGCTGTCGGTGGGTTCCAAGCTGCACCAGTCGGCCCTGGGAAAAAACCGCCACACGGTCACAGTATCTGCAAGTGGACAGGCGGTGGCTGATGGAGAGCAGCGTCTGCCCTTTTCCGCAGGGCGGCTCCAGATTCCTAAACAGCTGTTCATAGATTTCCGCCTCTGCGTATGGGTCCAACGCCGCCGTGGGTTCATCCAGAATCAGCACCGCGCCGTCCTTATACAAGGCCCTTGCGATGGCTACCTTCTGAGCTTCCCCGCCGGACAGCCGGACGCCGTCCTCCTCGTAGTCCGCGGTGAGCGCCTGATCCAGTCCCCGGGGCAGACTCTCCAGTCTGCTTTGCAGCCCCGCCTGTATCAACGCTTTCTCCACACGCTGCCGGTCAAAATCACGGCAGGCTGCCACATTGGAACCCAGCGAAAAGGCAAACAGAGAGAAATCCTGAAATACTGTGGACAGAAGCTGCTGATACTCCTCCGCGGAGTAAGACCAGATATCTCTGCCGTTTACCAGAATCTGCCCTTTCGTAGGACGGTACAGACGACACAGCAGCTTGATCAACGTGGTCTTACCGGAACCGTTCTCCCCCACAATGGCCAGCTTCTCCCCGCCATAGACAGTCAGATTTATATCCTGCAGCACTCTTTCCTCGCTGCCGGGGTAACAAAAGCTCACGTGGTCAAAGCATATCTCCCATACCGGTGTCTTAGCTGTGTTCACAATCCGCCCCTGCTGCCCGTCAGCGTGGTTGTTTTGATCTGCCGTCCGTATGTTTTCATCTGTTGTGCCTTCCTTTGCGCCGTCCGCCCGTTTTTCCCACGCTCCCTCTGCCCGGCCCGGGAGCATTTGTCCGTTCACGGAAGAGCAGGAAATATCCTCTCCCTCCTCCGGCAGGTCCATATAGGCGAAGTAGTGCGTCAGATGGGTATTGTTGTTGCGCAGATCAGTAAATATCTCCGCCATATTGCTGAGGGATAAAATCAGAGAGGTCACGGCGGAGTAGACCACCAGAACATCCCCCACAGGCACACGCCCCTGCAGGGACTGCGCCGCCACCAGCCCATAGACGGCCAGTCCGCATATGCCCGTACACAACAGCTTCACACTGCCGTAAAAGGTGTCCGCCCGCATCTCCCTTCTTTTCCCTCTGGCAAAGGGCTCATAGCACTTCTTTTGGCTCTCCGCCAGCACCAGCTGCTTTTGCCGGAAAATCCGAATATCCATACCCATGTTCTCGTCCGGCAGATAATTCATTGTATAATAATCCCCATATCGTTGGTACACCGCTCCCTGTTCAAAGATCTGGTAGCCCACGTCCCAGCGCCGGGAAGTCAAACGACAGGAGATCCAGGTACAAAGCGCCACCAGTATCAGCAGCACCGGCAGCACACCCAGCGCCATATGCACCCCATAGCGGACACACAATAGCAGGGCAATGGTCCCTGTACACAGATTGCCGTATATAACCTCCATATCCCAGTAGAGGCTGGCCATGCCTGCCCCGGAGACACTGATGCTGCCCGACACCTGATCCCGCAGGTTCCTTACCTCCTCTCCTTCCAGCAACTCGTAGACAAGCCCATATGCCTTATCCGTCAGATGGATCTCATGGGCGGCGAACAGATCGCTGTAGCCCACGGAGATCCTGGCCTCCAGTATGCTTTTCGCCAGAGTCAGCAAAAAGACAATCGCTACGGACACCGCCACATACAAAAACAACTTCTCCAGGCATCTGTCCCCTGTCAGTTCCCCCAGTATGCCCGCCATGGCAATGACCGCCACATAGGGGCAGACCGCCCCCAACAGACTCCTGCCCGCCACGTATTGCAGCTGCCCCGGCAGAATACGGTTAAATTCCCGAAGGCCCCTGTGTATCAGTTTCATATCTTCTTTCAATGTACGTCCGTTTTTATTCCAACTCATATCCTTACCTCTTTTCCGTTCCAATCACTATTTGCATGTGCCGTATCCAGGCGCCCCTCGTCCTCCTGATAATACCGGCTCTGCACCCGGAACATCTCCGCGTATTTACCATTCAGGGCCAGCAGCTGTTCATGGGTGCCGCTCTCCGCCACGCGCCCCTCCTCCAGCAGTATAATCCGGTCACAGAACCGGGTGGAGGCCAGCCTGTGGGAGATAAAGACGGCTGTCTTGCCGGCTGTGAACTGCTGATACTGCTCATAGATCTCCTGCTCCGCCAGCGGATCCAGCGCGGCGGTGGGTTCGTCCAGCACCAGCACCGGGGCATCCTTGTACAGCGCCCGGGCCAGCAAAAGCCGCTGCAGCTGCCCGCCGGACAACTCTGTTCCCTGCTGCGTGATCCGTTTGACCAGGCAGGTATCCGCCCCCTTGGGCAGAGATTTGATTTTCTCCTCCAGCCCCGCAGCCCGTATGCAACGCCACAGGCGCTCTTCATCCACGCCGCCTGTGGTGTTCAGCGCTATATTGTCCGCCACGCTCACCGGCAATGCCCCCGAACTCTGGAAAACAGCCGAAAACAGTTCGTAATAATCCCGGGGCACAGAGGATGCCTGGCGTAAGCTGAAGTTTACGCCGCCGGATGTGCCGCCCACCAGAATCTCCCCCTGCTGAGGATGCAGCAGGCCGCACAGAAGCTTGACCAGAGTTGTCTTGCCTGCCCCGTTGCCGCCCACCACGGCCAGTCTTTCCCCCGGTGCAATCTCCAGGTTCAGATGCGCAAACACTTGATGTTTGCGCTCTTCGCCATCTTCTCCCACCTCAGTGTAGGCGTAGGACACATCCCGAAACCGAAAGCCTATGCCCCCTTTGGTCAGTCCCTCAACGCTTGACAGACCATCAAGTTCCGCCCGCCCCTGCACGGCACCGTCCTCCGGCTTTTGTGCCATGGCCAGTTCCATGTATTCCCGGTAATCTTTCACAAAGTTCCGGGCCTCCTGCAGCTGGGATATACTGTCCGTCAAGCGGCTGAGCCATCCGCCCAGCCCTGTGATAGCCGTAAAATACAGAGCAAAGTCTCCCACGGACATATGCCTGTGAAAAAAGGAATACAACAGATACACGTAGGCGCAGCCGTCCCGGACCAGAATCAGCGCGCTGCTAAACAACAGCTTCTTTTGCTCATATCCCGCCGTCACCTGCTCCAGCCGGCGCTTTTGACCCAGGGCCAGCCGGGCCATCTCCCGCAGCCATCCTGCCATATTATATACGCGGATATCTTTCCCCTCCTGAAGGCCCCGGGTACCATAGGCGATGTAGTTCAGCCTGCGCCCTGCCTCCGCTTTCTCCTGCTTCAGGGACTGCTTCCTGCGTTCCGTGCGGATGCTCTGCCCCAATTCCAGGCCAAACAGGGCCAGAAGCGCTAGTACTGCCAGCGGGTGTAAGGTACAAAGAACTGTGCTGTAGGCCAGCAGTCCCCCCGCCGCCGCAAACAGCGCCGTCAGCCGGGGCAGATAAGTCACCATACCCCAGTTGGGGCCGCTCACCGCCTGTCTGGCTTTTTCCATCAGCACCTTTCCCTGATGGGATGAAAAAAGTTCATAATCCATCTCCATGGTTTTCTCCTCCCAGGCCGGTATCAGCCGGGTGTAAAGCCTGGTCTGGGCATATGCGGTGATGAGATTCTGCATGGCCAGATTGACCACGGTCAAAAGCAGCCACAGACCGCCCACTAAAAAGAGCTTTCTGAGAAGTTCCTGCACAGGAAGCTGTACTGTGACACAGTCCAAAACCATTTTGGGAAGATAGAGCGCAACCAGCGACAGACTGACCGCCGCCGCACTCCCCAGAAGCGACAGCATTCCGCATAATAATTTATGTTTTTTCATAGATACCTCTTTCTGCATGTTCGGAAATCAGTATAAAAGTATACCTGCAACCAACTCCCGATGTATTGGCTTGTTCATTTTCAGTTTCTATCTACACGAAAAAAGCTGCGGTTTACCCGCAGCCAATACACAACATACCTGTTCATCCACGCAGACCGGAAATACCCTGTTTTCTGCACGGAAAATAAATCTCCTATCCGGGGAGATGAGTATGTCGTATGTCATTACGGGAAAATGCATTACAAATAGACGGGCTTACCCCGTTCCTATCTGCTTCTTTAACTAACGCATTCTTCCGCATACGAAAATTAACACGACAACACCCTCTCGCAACTCATTGTTGAGTAATCTATGATTTTTGTACTTCTACTTACATCCTTACAATAAGTAAAATGCAAAGATGTTTTTTATATTGTAGCATATGTCCATCCAATCCGCAAGTGTGGTTTTTAATGTTTTATCAACTATTCGTCTGAAGCGTCCCTTGCTGGCTGACCTCTTAGATTTTCCTTTCCGCACAGTGCATGTTGCCCGATTATGCGACATGTACTGTGCGGGAATTGGAAAATCTTAACGTTAGTCAGTATATATTCCCCGCAGCTGTGCCAGGATATATTTCACACGCTGCATCGCATTATCAATCTGATTCTTGGCATTGTTGATTCGTGACTGTACCAGCAGGTCCGCCAGCAGTCCGTCAAAAAAGTAATCCGCAAAGCCAAGCAGATCCCCTGTCTCCACCTTCAAGTCCCCCAGTTCCTGCACATCATGCAGTTCCCTCTGAAAAGATATCAGCGCCGTCCTGGCCGCCTGAATCTGCTCGTTGGCCTGGTTCATCTTGGAGTGCTTGACAAATGTGGTGAGCAGCCCCCCTCCAAAAATATCCAGCAGCCCCCAGTTGCCGGCGCTGCCCAGATAATCCTTGGCGTTTTCCAGACACCGCAGCGCCTCATTCCCCGCCTGTATGGCTTCGCTGATCTCCCTTTGCCGAGACAAATTTGACATACCGTTTTCCTCCTGTTGGAGATCTTCAGACCTCCAGTTTTGCATGTTCCCAATGCTGTTTTACAGATATTATATCTAAGGCAGCATGCGGAAAACAGAGAAGAAATATGCACTTTAAGACAGGATAACGGTCATTTGCGCGTCACATATTCAGCCTGCAGATCATCTCGTGCCATTGCTCCCCGCCCCAGGAGGATTGGGCTATACCCCTGTCTTCAAATCCCATCTTTTCATACATCTTTATCTTGGAGTCCAGGCATGTCAGGATAGCCGCCTTCCTGCCCCGCTCCCGTTCCCTGCGCAGATATTGGAACATGATTGCCCTGGCCAGGCCCTGCCCGCGATATTCCGGGAGTACGTCCAGTCCAAGAAGCATCACGTTCCTTCCGGCAGGATCATACAGCTTTGCGTCGGTAAAAAACTCGTCTCGGAAAACACACTCCTCCGTGGACAGACCATTCAAAAAGCCTGCTATCTTTCCGGATTGCCTGTCTATGGCCACCAGAAACAGTTCCGAAGCCGTTAAAACCCTCTCCCTCATCATCTTCTCACTGCATGCCTCGTTGGGCGGGAAACAGATTTCCTCGATCCCGGCCGCCTGATCCGCCTCCCCGGGAAGAATGTTTCTGAATTGGAATCTCTGCTCTATTTCCCTGTCTATCGTATCGTATTTCTCCAAAAGCGTTTTTACCCGTTCCGCCTCTTCGTGTGTCTTGTGTTGCTCCATATTGTCTTTTCCCGTCCTTTCATACCTACATAAAACCAGGTGATTGCAAATCTCCCGCCGCTAAATTCTATAACAATACTGGATTTCTCTCAGCTGCTTTCCCCCTATGGTGTCCTCCCTGGAACGGCCGCTTTCTAAAAAGCCAAACTTTTTGTAAAAGCGTCTCGCATTGTCGTTATCCGCAAGCACCCATAGATAAATATTGTCGAAACCCAGCTGTGCCAATTCTTTTGTAACAGCCTCCAGCAGTAATTTTCCATACCCTTTTCCCATGTACTCCGGCAGGAAATAAATAGAGATGACCTCTCCGAAATCAGACATTTCCGCCATGCGTCCCCTGCAAAAACTGGATGTGCCGATGAGCTCCCGGCCCTCCGCCGCCACCAACGTATGC
>CAMWTF010000041.1 GCA_947177105.1 uncultured Lachnospiraceae bacterium
CCGGCGGCCTTACCCTCGGCTATTCCAGCGGCTTTTCCCTCGGCTATTCCGACGACTTTTCCCAACTCTAACCACATATTCCGCCCTTCCTCAAATGCCTCTTCTCTTTCTACCGCTATCGCGTCATCAAAGTCCCACTGTATATTTAACATATTTACCACCTCCGACCCATGGTTTTTTATGAATTCCACCAGGATTCCCTCATCTTTGCAGTCTCTCACCGCCTGGATGATTGCAGCATCCCGAATCCATCCGGCGGTCAGATACTCCTTGATCCGCTGAATAAACCATGAATACTCGTACATCGGACGGCATTCTTTTAACAGCTTATGTCCTGATGGCAAATTTATATTGATCACTTTCACCTCTAATTCTACCATAGGGTGCTCTGTTTTTTCAAGAAAAGCCTCGGAAAGCCGCAGAATTTTTTCCGGCGGGTAGGACTCATTTCCATTGTAGAAAACATAGAATTCCGGAGTGGGAATCTTGAACTGTTTGCGCCTATAGATCATTTTTTCATCCAACAGTTTCTCCAGAGTACGCCCCAGGTAAAGAAGATACCTCAGAGGCATGTTTTCATTTACGGTAGACTGATGTTCGCTGATGACCAGCACACGGTTCTTTACTGTAAACGCCAGATCATTCTTTCTGGCGATGAACATTACTCCCTCCAACGTCACATAGGTAATATCCTCCGGAGCTACCTCTTCATCTCCCAACGCCGTATACAGTTTAGACGCATTCTCTGGATCCCCAAAATATGTAATAAACGCACTGTTTTTTACCTCTCGGTTAGTGATCCTTTTTTCATTCTCTTTCATCATTGACAAGTTCCTCCTTTTCCAATCGACTGTGTAAAAGAAAACAGCAGAAAGAATAACACCTCAAAAATATGAGGTTGCTATTCTTTCTGCTGTTGTAATTCTAATTATATGTTTTATGAGTTGAATGTCAAGTAAAATCTGGTTCTTTTCAATACATATATATATCGATTAAATCTTGCCCAAAACCTGATAAACGGCATGACTGGCTGTGCTATGCGGCTGGCAAGAATTAAATGCCGTTTATATAGGTTGAACTGCCCATTATAATTTCTAGGGGCTTTTAGGCCAGGAGTTAGTCGGCTATATCCTCCCACAAGATTCCACAGGCAGGTGTAATAGCTTCGAAACTACTGAAAGGGAAGCCGAAAATGGTATCATCATAACGTTTAAAGGTAAATATACGCTCCGATTGTATTTATCGTATTCTCATCATACCCAAGCCAACCATCTTCCAATGCCTGTTCTACAACATATCCTCGAGTGATAGACGGAGCCTGCATAAATAAAGCATTGATTTCATTTTTCAAGACAGTCAATCTGGCAGACATTTCCGCATGTTCCGGCTTTTCTTTGCTGCGGTCAAATATGACCACATTGGGATTAATTACACCGTCCACCTCCTTAAGATAGCCATATTCCAGCAATTTTTCCACATCCCCCTTCTCTCCGGCCTCCCCTTTTCCCGTACACACCAGCCAAAGTGTATACAACTCGGGATACGTGAGATGCTCCGGCGTCTTTTCATAGAAATTCCCGGCCCAAAACTTGTACTGGCCAAAGTCGATATCCTGTATTACTTCATTCTTATCACGGGAGACATACCCTCCGTGCAGTCCCACGAAAGCAGGCTCTTTCCAATCAATGGTTTCGTATCCGTAGAGTGTCCATGCGCCGTTGTCGGGACGTGGGGGATTGGGGGAGCCGCCATACACATTGCCGCCCTGTTCTTCCGTACTCCAGTTCCACTTCAGCCAATCGAAAGCGCATGCCAGCAAAGCCCACCTGGCCGCCTCCGGGCCCACATAGCCTGTGGTCACTTTCCCCCCGTCTTCTTTCATATAGAGATCAATCATTTCACACAGCTTGTCCGTCAGCGGTTTCTGGATCGCCTTGTTCGCGTCATATATTGCGCGCTGCGTGCTGCGGCTGACAATAGGGAAATTGGTCTCATACCTATTGTTGATCTTGCGAAGAAGTTCCTCTCTGACCAGATACTCCAACTCATCCTCCATATAGGGAAGCGCTATCCCAAGTTCCAGCGCCAGTTCCTCCGCCGTTTCGGGATTTTCGTATGTTTCAAGAAAAATATTCTTGTATAAGAGATGCGTGATGATGGACCAGGGCTGCCCCTTATCTCCGTCCTTGCCGTTCATAATGAAAGTTATCTGCTCCGGATTATAACTTCTCACTCCAAATTCTCTCGCCATATCCATACCTTCCTTCAAAATTATTCTTGCGCGCTGAAGACGTTTCTTCACCGCTTCCAGGGAGAGCGAAAGCTTCGCCGCAATGGTACGCATACTTTGGTTTTCCATGTAATAGGCCACAACGATATTGCGATAATCGCTGCTGATGAATGCCAGCTCCCGCCGAAACAGTGACATCTGCTCACTGTGTATCATCTCATCAAGGATATTATCGCTCTCGTCCCGGATCTCATAGTCGCCGATGTCGGCACCGGTTACCAACTCATTGCGCCTATGCTTCTCACCTGCCCATACAGAGTATCGGTTGCGCGCAATCTGCCAGATCCATGCGGAAAAACTTTCGGGAATCGTTCCTCTGTTCAAGGCCGTCAGAATATGCAACGCAATATCCTGCGTCAAATCCTCGGCCTCGGTACTGCTGCTCGTCTTTTTCAGACAGAAGTAAAACAGCTTTTCCATGTAGTTTTCGGCAAATTCCGATACCAATCGGTCACACGTACTGGTTGCACTGGACATTCTCTCGTCTCCTGTTAAGTTTTGCATGTTCCCTTCCGGCGCACAGACCTGGTGATAAATGCCGACTGCTTAGGGCACATCTGTCAGCGCGCTGTGCAGGAACCTGCTGTTCTCATTCATATAGTGTGGCATTTTTGAATTTGGGGACAAAAAATTTGAAAGCCGTGTTGCCACGGCTTTCCCTTGTATATTTTCCGCTATCGCAATACTACTACACTGTAGGAGGGCAGCGTGAGAGTATCTCCCCTCAGTGTCACTTTCTCGCCGTCCACGGAGAGATAACCCGCAATCTCTGCGTAGCCGTACTGCTCCTTTGAGAGAGTCACTTCCTTTTTGTCCGTCTCCGACAGATTGTAGATCAAATAGATGGTGGTTCCGTTGTAGGTCTTGGAGATGGCCGCGATATCCTGGTCAGTGATCTCCTCCAGCCGGGCCACTGTCCCCCTGGCAATCTCCGGATTCTGGTTGCGCAGCAGAATTGTGTCCTTATAAAAACTATAGATGGACTTTTCGTCCTTCATCTGTTCCTGAACACATGCAAACTGATTCTCCTGGGGCTCCATATCCGCCGGGCCCGCCGTCATCCCTTTGGCCTGGCTGTCGTCCGACCAGTACATGGGGGCGCGCTTGTTTTCATCCTGTCCGCTGCCAGTCATGCCAATCTCCTCGCCATAGTACACAAAGGCGCTGCCGCTCATCAGCACATTGAGGGTGGCGGCCATCTTGATCTTTCGCTCATCATAGCGCAGGTATCCCGCTGCCCTGGACAGGTCATGGTTCACAAAAAACGGTGCGTCGATGGCGTCCTCCCGGTAATCCCGGATGGCATTCTGCACTCTGACCAGAGCCTTGGCGTAAGCCTGGGCGCTGTTGGCCTCCCCGTTGTAGGTCAGCGTCTTGGTAATCACACCGGTGGAATCCGCAAACTCAAAATCAAAAAAGCTGTCTATACCGCTGGCATAATACTGGGAGTAAATATTCATACCGTCCCAACACTCCCCCACCATGTAGGCGTTGGGATCAATATACTTCACATAGTCGTTTACCCAGGTCAGAACCTCCACATTCTTGCTGGTGGCCTCGCCGTAAAAATGCTTCACCGCGTCCAGTCGGAAGCCTCCCACGCCCTTGTTCAGCCAGAAGCTCATGATCTCCTCAAATTCCTTTCGGAGCGCCTCGCAGTCAAAATTCACATCCGGCATCTGGTCCGAAAACGCACCTTCATAATAGTAATCCGTATCGCCTACCTGATAATAGGTGGGAGATGAAGGATTTCCCTTGACAAAATTGTAATAGGCGTAGTAAGGACAATCCTCCGCAGAGGGTTCCTCCCCCTCTTCCAGCTGCCCCAGGTACTCGCAGGCCGCTGTAAACCAAGGATGCTCCGAAGAAGTGTGGTTCAGCACCAGATCGATAATCAGCTTGATCCCCCGTCTGTCGCACTCCTCCACCAGCCTGTCAAAATCCTCCATTGTGCCGTACAGCGGGTCAATGGCCTGATAATCAGTCACATCATACTTATGGTAGGAGGGAGACGGCATGATCGGCATCAGCCAGATTCCGTTAAAGCCCATATCCGACACATAATCCAGCTTGGAGATCACACCCTGCAGATCCCCGATTCTGTCGCCGTCACTGTCGTTGAAGGAATACACAAATATCTCATACCATGTACGGTAATTGTCATCTATTACCGGCACTTCCTTGGAACGCCAGTCTTCTCCCTTACCGCATGCGGTCAAACACATCGCTGTCATCACACAGATTAACAGCATTGCCAAAATTCTCTTTCCCATTTTACCTGTCAGACGCATCTTCTCTCCTCCTGCCGAACAAATACGCAAAACATTTATCTTTTTCAAGAGTAACACCCTTATACCGCATTTGTCAAGCAGGCTTCTTTCCCCTCCCTCCATTCAACGGTATATTTTCCTTCCCTGTTCACAAGTATTTCACTTAATCGGTTTATCTGTCACTATTTAACCTCAAGATCTTGACTCTGAAAAAAAAATGGATTATTATGTCTATACTATTTTAAGCGTGAGGCCCCAAATTGGAATCCAGCGATGTGTACCGCCTGCTATCACAATACAACGAGCAAGAACTGTTTTACAGAGACTTGTTTTTTAGTCGGAAAAATTCGGAGAAATGCAGGAAACTCATAGAAAGCGTCAGCGCATTCAGCAGGCGCCAATTGATTATCCCGGAATTGCAGACGGAGAGCCAGCGTCCCTCACGATTTGGAGATGATTTTTTAGATACAAAGATACACAAAAACGTGTATCTGTAAAAAACACAACCGATGCATGCCCCCTACGAACACAATCACGAATTTGTTGAAATCATTTATGTTCTGTCCAGGCAATGTGAAAACCACATCTTCGGCAATACGGATATCCTGTGGCAGGGCATTTCGCCCATATTACGCTGCCTGATCTCGCCGTCAGACTGGGATATTCCACCTTCTACTTTTCCATATATATCAAAAAACTTACCGGCTGTACCTTCTCCAAGTTATTGCGAAGTGTGCGGCTGCAAAAAGCCGCGGAGGATTACCCCTATGATTATTGATATGCACACCCATATTTTTCCCGGGCATATTGCGGAAAAAACCATAAACAAGCTGGGAACCGCCGCCCACATACGCCCTCATACGGACGGCACCCTGTATGGGCTTTTAGTCTCCATGCGCCACCATGGGATCGCTTACAGCGTGACCCAGCCCGCGGTGACCAACCCAAACAGCGTAGAACATCTGAACAACACTGTCATTGAAAAGCTGCTGCCCCTACAGAGTCAGGGTATTCTGCCATTCGGCGGTATGCACCCGGATTATCCCCATGTGCGCCGGGAACTGCTTCGGCTGAAAAATGCCGGGGTGAAGGGCATAAAACTGCATCCCGCCTATCAGCGGGCGGATCTGGATGATCCCAGGAATCTGCGGATCCTCTACGAGGCTTCCGACCTGGGACTTATCGTGCTGACTCATGCGGGGGTAGATATCAGTGTAAACGGCTATGATTATGCTTCCGTGGAGCATGTGCTGCACGTGCTTAAGGAGGTTGCACCCCAAAAGCTGGTGCTGGCCCACATGGGCGGCTGGGGCAACTGGGCCCAGGTGGAGAGCGATCTGGCCGGAGCGCCTGTATGGCTGGATACCGCCTTTACCTATGGCGAGATGGATACCTACCCCGGTATGGAGCCCTCTCCCCACAAAAACACGGTGCTGGCCCCGGCGGATTTCCTGCGTCTTTGCCGTAAGCATGGAACTTCCAGGATCCTGTTCGGCACCGACTCTCCATGGCAGGACCAAGGCGACTATGTGGAACGGCTGCAGGCCATGGGGCTGACTGCAGCAGAACAGGAGGCAGTTCTGGGCAAAAATGCGGCAAAACTGCTGGACCTCTCTGGTGCAGCACCCTGAATATCACCCCAGGTCATCCTCATCCTCCACCGTTGGGATCAAAGGAGACAAATATGCATCCCGGAATATTGCCACCCTGCCCCGCGCCAGCCTGTGTACCACAAATTCATTGTATCCCTGGTCGTCCTCATCATTGTGTATGTAGAGCAGTCCATAGCTCCCTTCCGCAGCCCTGCCCACCTTTTCAAAAAAAGCCAACAAATCCCTGACAGCTTTGGACATATGATTCGTATACAAGGAAAACTCTATAAAATCTTGTCCATTGCATACTTTGATTTGCAATGCAGGATATACCAGGCGGCGGATCTCTTTTCTGATTTCATCCAATACCCTTTCCATATCCTCATCATCCGCCACCCTATATGTTTCTTTTAGCGTAATCCAGCCATGCATCTCAACCATATTCTTTCCTCATTTCCATATGGCAGGAACTTACTAACAAAGTCTTGTGCAAGCGCCTTGTCCGCACCGCTCCCTTACTGATACAGATCCCTCTTATCGATAACTCTGACGGCCTTACCCTCGCTCCGGGTGATGGTCTTGGGCTCCACCACCTTCACATCCACTTTAATACCCAGCATGGACTTAAGGCCAGCCACGATCTTTTTCTCCCTCTGTTCAATAGTCATGGTGGGATTCTCCGCCATCTCCGGTGTCAACTCCACCTGTACCTCAATGGTGTCATTGTTGCCGACGCGGTCCACCAGAATCTGATAGTTGGCCTGATAGCCCTGGTTCAGCAGCACTGCCTCGATCTGTGAGGGCCATACGTTGACGCCTTTGACTACCATCATATCATCGCTTCTGCCCATGGGCTTGTGCATACGGATGTGGGTGCGGCCGCAGGAACATTTCTTTCTGGTCAGATAGCACAGATCTCTGGTACGGTAGCGCAGCAACGGGAAAGCTTTCTTGGTGATGCAGGTAAACACCAGCTCACCCACCTCTCCCTCGGGCAGCACCTCCCCCGTCTCGGGATCGATGATTTCAGGAATGAAATGATCCTCCTGCACATGCATACCCGCCTGCTCCTCGCACTCAAAGGACACGCCGGGGCCGGAAATCTCTGTCAGTCCGTAGATGTCATATGCCTTGATGCCCAGGGATTCCTCAATATTATGGCGCATCTCCTCCGTCCAAGGCTCCGCGCCGAAGATACCGGCTTTCAATTTGATCTTATCCCGCAGTCCTCTCTCGTTGATGGCTTCCCCCAGGTTGGCCGCATAGGAAGGTGTACAGCAGATAATGGTGGAGCCCAGATCTGTCATAAACTGCAGCTGACGCTCCGTGTTGCCGGAGGACATGGGAAGCGTCAGACACCCCACCTTATGGGAACCGCCGTTTAATCCGGGACCTCCCGTGAACAGACCATAGCCATAGCATACGTGACACACATCCTCCTTGGTGCCTCCCGCCGCCACAATGGCCCGGGCACAGCAGTCATCCCACAGATCGATATCCTCCTGGGTGTAGAAGGCCACCACCCTGCGTCCCGTGGTGCCGCTGGTGGACTGGATGCGCACACACTCCGACAGCGGCACCCCCAGCAGCCCATAGGGATACTGATCCCGCAGGTCATCCTTGGTGACAAAGGGCAGTTTGTGCAGATCACATATGCCATGGATATCCTCCGGCTTCACCCCGGCCTCATCCATCCTGTCTCGATAAAACTCCACGTTCTCATACACATGCTTCACCTGTGCCACAAGTCTCTCGCTCTGCAGTGCCTGCAGCTGCGGGAGCGGCATTGTCTCAATCTCCGGCTGATAAAAATTTCCCATCTTCTCTTTTCTCCTGTCTGTCTATTTATAATTATATAATTTCCCGTCAGCGCATTTCCCGACAAATTAGTTCCCGTCCGCAATATGGTCAAAGGGATTTTGGCAATTGCCTTTATGCCGCATAGTCCCGCCCCAGGGCAAAAGCCTTTTTGTTCAGTTCCAGAAATTTAGCCGGAACACAGTCCTCTATAGCCTTCTCCCATTTTTCCACGGGAATGTCAAAATACTTGGAAAGTCTGCCCATCAGCACGATGTTTACCGCCTTGGGAGAACCCGCCTGCTCCGCTAATGCCAGACAATCCATAGCATCCACCGCAATCCCCAGCTTTTCCAGCTTATCCACCAGATCCGTCGGGTACTGCGCGGCTCCCGTTATCACTGGCATGGGATCAATCTCCTGGGTGTTTGTCACGATCCGCCCGTCAGGCTTTAAATACTCTACATAGCGGGCGGCTTCCAACTTTTCAAAGGACACGATATAGTCCGCCTGCCCCCTGTCGATAATGGGGGAATACACCTTTTCCCCGAAACGCACATATGTTACTACACTGCCGCCCCGCTGGCTCATGCCATGTACCTCGGACACCTTTACATCATAGCCTTCCGTCAAAAGCAGATGGCCCAGCAGCTTGCTGGCCAGCAGGGAGCCTTGGCCCCCCACACCTACAATCATAATATTTTTTGTCATACTTACCTCTTCCCTGCATATCGCAGGCCGAGCCTGCGATACTGCGTTAATGCGTATTTGGAAGTTTCACTTCCAAACATACCTCATTCCTGCATACCCGAAGTATGGCCTAAGCCAAACTCCTGTCCTACCTGTTTTATTGCGCCGCTCAGTATTTGGCGTCAATCAATATCAACTCTATACATCCGCACTTTCTCCGTTACACTCAGGACTCCAGCGCGCCGAACTTGCACAGCTGCTTACACACACCGCAGCCCACGCACAAGGTGGAATCTATCACGGCCTTGCCGTCCCTGATGCTGATGGACGGACAGCCCAGACGCATACAGGACTTACAGCCCACACATTTGTCACAGTCCACCTTCAGAGGCTTCTCATGCTTCACATACTTAAGCAATACGCAGGGCCTGCGGCTGATGATCACGGAGGGTTCCTCCGCCGCCAGCTCCTGCTTCAATACTCTGTCACACTCCGCCAAGTCATAAGGATCCACCACCGTCACCCGGTTAAAACCCATGGCGCGGCACAACTCCTCCAGATTGATTTTTCCCGCCGGATCTCCCTTGATGTTGTAGCCGGTGGTGGGATTCTGCTGGTGTCCTGTCATACCGGTGATTGAGTTGTCCAGTATAATCACCGTGGAATTGCTCTGGTTGTAGGCTATATTGGCAAGGCCCGTCATGCCGGAGTGCATAAAGGTGGAATCACCGATCACCGCCACTGTCTTCCCCTCGCTCTCCTTTCCCAGAGCCTTGTTAAAGCCGTGGATGGAACTGATAGAAGCGCCCATACACAGGGTCACGTCCATGGCGCTCAAGGGTGCCACCGCCCCCAGGGTATAACAGCCGATATCCCCCAGCACCGTGCATTTGTTCTGCTTCAAAGTGTAGAAAAGGCCCCTGTGAGGACAACCTGAACACATAACTGGGGGCCTGCCAGGCAGCGCTTCCTCCAGGCTCTTCACCGGGGAAACGGACACCCCCAGCTTCTCCGCCACCAGATTCTGAGAATACTCTCCCTCCATAGGGAAAACATCCTTGCCCGTAACTTCCAGCCCCAGCTGTCTGCAATGATTTTCAATAATGGAATCCAGCTCCTCCACAATGGCCAGCTTGTCCACCCTGGCGGCAAAATCCAGAATCAGCTGCCGGGGCAGGGGATTGACCATACCGATCTTTAAGATGGATGCCTTATCGCCGAAAACCTCCTTGACATACTGATAACTGGTAGAGGAAGTGATGATTCCCAAGCTGGTATCCCCCATCTCAGTGCGGTTGACCTCCGCCGTCTCCCCGTAGGCCATGAGTCTGCGGGTACGCTCCTCCACAAAAGGATGACGTTTGATGGCATTGCCGGGCATCATCACATATTTCGCAATATTTTTTTCATAGGGCTTTATCTCCGGCACCACCCGCTCTCCCGTATCCACCACGCTCTGGGAATGGGCCACCCTGGTACACATCTTGATAATAACCGGTGTGTCAAACTCCTCGCTGATGGCAAAGGCCAGCTTGGCAAAGCGGTATGCCTCATCGGAGTCCGCAGGCTCCAGCATGGGAACCTTGGAGGCGATGGCATGATGACGGCTGTCCTGCTCGTTCTGGGAAGAATGCATACCCGCGTCATCCGCCACACAGATCACCAGCCCTGCGTTCACCCCGGTATAGGAACAGGTAAAAAGGGGATCCGCCGCCACATTCAGGCCCACATGCTTCATGCCGCAGAAAGCTCTCTTGCCCGCCAGGCAGGCTCCAAAGGCCACCTCCATGGCCACCTTCTCGTTGGGAGCCCACTCGCAATAGATCTCGTCATATTTGGCGGCCTCCTCCGTCACCTCCGTGCTGGGAGTGCCGGGATAGCTGGATACCACGCAGCAGCCCGCCTCATACAGCCCCCGGGCCAGCGCCTTGTTTCCTAACATCAATTGTTTCATATGTATTTTCCTCACTCTCACAAAATGCTTACACGCACTAACATTTTTATTATACTTGAATATTTTAGTCCTGTAAAGCAAAAAAGTCTATCTACAATCTGTAAATTTTTGAAAATAGGTGTTGCATTTTTCTTCATTACCCGATATAATAAATTGCAGTGCTGAAATAGCTCAGTTGGTAGAGCACTTCACTCGTAATGAAGGGGTCGTGGGTTCGAGTCCCATTTTCAGCTGAAAAACCTCGGAAAGAAATCTTTCCGAGGTTTTTTACACCTACAGTTCTCTGTCACAAAAATCCAGCGCCGCCGCAATCACCGCATCCATATCATAGTACCTGTACTCTCCCAGCCTTCCGCCGAAGACCACCTTCTCCTCCGCATCGGCCAGCTTTCTATATTCCCCATACAGCGCATTGTTTTTATCGTCGTTCACAGGATAATATGGCTCGTCCACCCTTTTCAACTCCGAGCTGTACTCCCGGCTGATCACCGTCCCAGGAAGTTCCATGCCCTCCTCGTCTTTCCCAAATACGAACCATTTGTGCTCGATAATCCGGGTCCAGGGCGTCTCCCGGTCCGTGTAATTCACCGCCGCGTTGCCCTGGAAGTTGGGTATATCCAGTACCTCCGTCTCAAAGTACACGGAGCGGTACTCCAGCGCGCCCAGCCTGTAATCATAAAAACCGTCTATGGGCCCGGTGTAGACCACCTTATCCGCCAGGGCGTTAAGCTCCTCCCGGTGCTCCAGATAATCCGTACACAGGCGCACCTCGATTCCCTCCAGCAGATTCTCCACCAGCCTGGTATAGCCGCCCACAGGGATTCCCTGGTACAGGGCATCGAAGTAATTGTTGTCAAAAGTAAGCCGCACTGGCAATCGCTTGATAATAAATGCCGGAAGTTCCTTACAGTCACGCCCCCATTGCTTCTCTGTGTAGCCCTTCACCAGCTTCTCAAAGATATCCCGTCCCACCAAAGAGACGGCCTGCTCTTCCAGGTTCGCAGGCTCCGTGATGCCGGCCTCCCTTTTTTGCTCCTCTATCTTGGCCGCCGCCTCCTGGGGCGTTGTCACGCCCCACATTTTGTTAAAGGTATACA
>CAMWTF010000042.1 GCA_947177105.1 uncultured Lachnospiraceae bacterium
GGACTAAATCAGCAAATTCCCGGACGGCGCACTGAACCATGTCAGGACGCCCAAGCGGCCGGATATGGTTCACCGGCTACGTGTGCTGTCAGGGAATATGCGGGACTATAATGAAGTAAGGAGGCAGGGATATTATGAAATATGTTGTATTATTGACCGGAAACAACAGAATGGCCATCAATGAATTTTTTACTTACATGGACAACAGTCTTGAGTGTATCAACACCTCAAGCCGGTATGATGATATCATGAACCATCTGAAATATATCTCTCCCGATGTGTTCGTGTATTGTCTGTATGGGGAGTCGCCGGACGATATCAAGCGATTCGACAATGTGGAACAGAGGATTACGGAACAGGGTATTCCCATCATCATTGTGGGTAATAGGGAAGAGTGCGAGCAGTTTACAAAAATTGTCCCCACCACGCAGGCTACCTTTTTCCAGCGTCCCATTTCGGCCCAAAAGCTGGAGCATTCCATCGTGGAACTGTTGGAAAAGAGAGGAGCAAAGAAGAGCACCGCTGACACCACTGCGGGCGGGGGCAGCGCCGACGTCAATAAAGCGGCGCCATCCATGCCGGCAGAGCCGCCCAAGCCCCCTGCCAGAAAGCACATACTGATCGTGGATGATGACAGCAGTGTCCTCAAGCTTCTAAAGGGCTATCTGGCAGAGCGTTATGATGTGGCCACGGCCATCAACGGCAAGGTGGCGATGAAATTCCTGGAGACCAAAAGGACAGATATGGTGCTGCTGGATTATGAGATGCCCGAAGAGAACGGGGCGGCAGTCCTGCGTAAAATACGGGAAAACAGCAAGACCAGAAACCTTCCCGTGGTCTTTCTCACAGGTATTACAGAACGGGGTAAAATTCAGGAAGTGTTGGCGCTGAAAATCCAGGGATATCTTTTAAAACCTATTGATATGGAGAAGGTATCTTCTACCATAAAGGGAGTTCTGGGCCGGAGATAGTATGCAAAGCTGAAGGACCAAAGCTTTACCATGTGGAACTATAATTATAGAAGGAGGGCAGGATGGACACAGTCAATATATCAGAAGAAACGGCAAATTTAAACCTGACAGATTTGATTGACTTGGAGACCCTGCGCTTGATACAGGATTCTTTTTCCAGCATGGCTGGAATCGCATCTCTAATCACGGACAAAGACGGAAACGCTATCACGGAGGGCTCCCATTTTTCGGAGTTTTGTGCCAAATATGTGTGTGCCACAGAGATCGGCAGAAAGCGATGTGAGAACTGTAATCGCCTCGGCGCAGAGAATGCGCATAAGGATCGCGTTCCCTATACATATCGATGTCATGCGGGATTGGTGGATTTTGCCGTGCCTATTATGGTTGCCGGCCATAAGGTGGGATGTTTTATCGGCGGACAGATGTTATCCGATGCGCCGGATGAAGAAAGAATCAGGCAGATGGCATCGGATATCGGGTTGAATCCAGACGAGCTTTTGGAGGCGGCCCGCAAGGTGAGCATTCTAAAGGAAGAGGATGTGAAGAATAAGATTGCGGCTCTTTCCACAATTGCGAATATTTTATCGGAGATTGCTTTTAATAAGTACGAGCTGAAGGTTAAGAATGAGGAACTTATGAAATCTTCCAACATGAAGTCGGATTTCCTCGCCAATATGAGTCATGAAATCCGCACCCCCATGAATGCGATTATCGGCATGGCGGAGATGGCGCTGCGGGAGGAGCTTCCCCCCATGGCAAAGGAGTATGTGGGACAGATCAAGACATCCGGACAGACGCTGCTTACAATCATCAACGACATTCTGGACTTTTCCAAGATAGAATCCGGTATGATGACTATCAACGAGGCGGAATATGAGCCCATGTCGGTAGTCAACGACGTAGCCAACATCATAATGACCCGGATTGGCAACAGGGAATTAGAGCTTACGGTGGATGTGGATCCCAATCTTCCCCATGAACTGTATGGCGACAACATCCGCATAAAGCAAATCATGATTAACCTGGCAAACAATGCCATAAAGTTTACGAAGATGGGGAATGTACATCTGCAGGTGGATTTCCGGCGGACAGGCGAAGATATGCTGGATCTCTACATCGCAGTTTCCGATACCGGCAGCGGGATCAAGGAGAGTGACATGGAAAAGCTCTTCCAGTCATTCCAGCAGCTCGACAGCAAGCGCAACCGTAATATTGAGGGTACCGGCCTGGGACTTGCCATCTGTAAACAGCTGGTTTCTCTTATGAACGGAAGCATTCATGTGGAGAGTGAGTACGGGGAGGGAAGCACCTTTTCCTTTGTGGTTCCACAGAAAATCATCAACAGTATTCCCTCTGTCAGACAGATTGAGGAAGAGATATCGGCAGTGGGACTTCTGGCGGGGGACTACGCCGCAAAGCAGATAGAGACAGATATGCAGAGGCTGGGGGTGAGCTATCGGGGGCTGGCCTCCGACAGGGATTTGTCACGACTGGGCAGACAGAAAATCCAGTTTCTGTTTGTGGAGCAGCCGATGATGACAGATACGGTTCAGGATTTCCTGAAAGAACACCCGGATATCACCGGCGTGGTAATGGCGGATTATCGGGATGTATACCCCTACAGCATAGACAATGTCTTTATCACCAAGAAGCCTTTATATGTATTAAGCCTTGCGGGTATATTACAGGGAGATAAGGCGGAGCACAACTTTAACAGCCTTGACGCGGATGAATTTAACTTTATCGCCCCGGATGCGGAAATCCTGGTGGTGGATGATAACGCGATCAACCTGACTGTGGCAAAAGGACTTTTAAGTCCGCTGGAGATGCATATTGACACGGCTCTGAGCGGTGGGGAGGCAATCTACAAGATCAGAGACAAAAAGTATGATTTGATTTTTATGGATCATATGATGCCTGAGATGGATGGAGTGGAAGCCACCGGAATTATCCGAAAGCTGCCCGGAGAAAACGGCCAGGTTCCCATCCTTGCCCTGACGGCAAATGCTGTGGAGGGCACCCGGGAGATGTTCATCGGCGGCGGGATGAACGATCTGGTGACTAAGCCCATCGAGCTTAAGGATATTGTGTCCAAGCTGCGCAAGTGGCTGCCGCCGGAAAAGATCCACAAGAAACAGCGAAAGGGAAAAGAGGCTAAACATAGCGGTCAAAGCGGAATGACTTCCCAGGTGACAAACATCTCCATCGACGGACTGGATGTGCAGAAGGCCATGGGATTTTTGGGCAATGAAGAATTATTCTGGGCGGTTCTCAAAGAATATTATCGTGTCATTGACAAGAAATACGCGGTGATTCAGAAATATGAGCAGGAGGAGAAGTGGCATGAGTATACTATAGAGGTTCACTCTCTGAAAAGCGCTTCCCGTCAGATTGGCGCTTTTGAACTTGCGGAGACCGCAGAGCAGATGGAGGTGGCTGGAAAGGCCCAAAATGCGGAGCTGATTCACAAGATCACTCCGGGAATGCTGGCGGAATATATATTTTATAAGAGTATTTTGGCCCCTTATTTTACCAAGGAGGATGAGGCGAAGGGCGACAAGCAGATCAGCGGCGGCGAGTTGGCCGAGTATTTTGCGCAGATGCGAGACGCTCTGGATAACCTGGATATGGATACTGTGGAGAGTATTATACAAAGCATGAACCAGTACTCCTACGGCAGCGAGCAGGATGGATTCTTTGAACAGCTGAAAAATGCCGTGGATGACATGGACGCGGAGAGATGTGAGGAGATCCTCAATGCATGGGAAACCGGCCTGTAGGCGATGCTTCTTCATTTATGCCCCGCATTTTCCCGGATAACACACATACTTAACAGCACAATATAGGTCGCTTAAGCGTCCGAATATTGTGCTGTTTTTTTTGAACACTTCTTCCGTATAATTTGCTTTCGTCGGGGTAAGAATATCCATAGAGTAAGCAAAGCAATTCTCAAAATGAAAATAAAGGATAGAGAGTCCGCAGCGGCGGACGGGAGGTGTTCATGAGACGAAATAACAGAAACCAAAATATCAAAAAAGAGCGGATCATTATGATCGCGTCCTCGGCCTTTGTGATGGCGGCGCTGACCATGACAGGGGTGTACATGAAGGAGAACAGTGTTCAGAACCAGGATGATGGCTACAGCATTGATTTTACCGGAGTGGAGAGTCAGGCGGAGGATAGCAACCAGGAGATCGGGGATA
This sequence comes from uncultured Lachnospiraceae bacterium, assembly GCA_947177105.1. Lineage (GTDB taxonomy): Bacteria > Bacillota > Clostridia > Lachnospirales > Lachnospiraceae > Acetatifactor. The sequence continues at coordinate 4,175 of CAMWTF010000042.1, forward strand.
CCCGTCAGATACCTCACAATTCAGTGACCGTTCCCCAGGGAGACGGCGCTTTGCAGGGTATTCCGGAGGATGATCTGGACTATCTGCCCATGGAGGAGGCCGGTTCCTCTCTGGTTCAGATCCCCGGCCTGACAGACGGTATAATGTCGGAGGCGGATGTGACCAGCGACGAGCAGGTGGCTATGCTGGAAGAACAAAAGGCAAATGAGAAACAGACGGAGGGAAAAGAGGATAAGCCCCAGGAAAGCGGAGCATCGGAAGGCAGCGCAGTCACGCCCCAGCCAGTTCAGGAGCAGCTTCCTACAGCTGTGGAGCAGCCTGCGGCAGAACAATCCATCTTTGATCAGACTATGACAGAACAATCGGCTCTTGCACAAGAGCAGCCTGAATGGGAGGAGCCGCAGGAGGTTCGGACGCTGGCTTTCTCTTCCGACCAGGGCCTGGTGAAACCGGTGTCGGGCGATGTATTGATTCCGTACAGCATGGACAAGACCGTATATTTTACCACGCTGGATCAGTATAAATACAATCCGGCCACCGTATACAGTGTGGCGGAAGGCACCCAGGTGATAGCCTGCGCCGAGGGCAGAGTTGCATCCATCTTCAGCAATGAGGAGATCGGGCAGGCAGTGACTTTGGATCTGGGCAATGGATACCAGGTAGTCTATGGACAGCTGCAGGCGCTGAACGTGTCTGAGGGAGACTATGTGAGCCCTGGGCAGATTATCGGAAGCGTGGCCGCCCCCACCATTTATTACAGCCTGGAGGGCAGCAATCTGTACTTCCTGCTGGAGCAGGATGGAGCGGCGTTGGATCCTCAGAATCTGTACTTTTAGACAGATTTTGAACGGGAAACGCCGGGAATAGCACTGGAACAACGCAATAACACGGGCACAGCAGGAGTTTGGTTTAGACCAAACTCCGGTTATGCAGGGAAGAGGTAAGTATGGAGATCATTAACGGTCTGATCCACACCATGGGAAAACAAGGCGTCATAAAGCATGGTGCGATCCAGGTAGAGAACGGAAAAATAGCATGGGTGGGAACCATGGGACAGTGGCAGGAAAGACGCCGCGGGGAAACCCAAAACCGGGAATTGGACGGATCGGACCAGGTGCTGGATGCGGGCGGCGGCTGGGTGCTGCCGGGCATTATTGAGGCCCACTGCCATATGGGCATCACCGAGGAGAAGAAGGGGATGGAGGGGGACGACTGTAATGAGACAGTGGATCCCGTCACCCCCTGGCTGCGGGCCATAGACGCTATCAACAGCATGGACGCCGCCTTTGACGACGCAGTGCGGGCGGGCATCACAGCCGCCATGATTGGACCAGGCAGTTCCAATGTGGTGGGCGGGCAGTTTGCTCTGGTCAAGACCCGGGGCAGACGGATTGACGATATCATTGTAAAAGCCCCTGCGGCCATGAAGGTGGCCTTTGGAGAGAATCCCAAAGTCAATTATTCCGGGCAGGGAAAAAGCCCTTCCACCCGCATGGCCATAGCAGGGATGCTGCGCCGGGAACTGTTTGAGGCAAAAAAATATTGGGAGCAGAAGCAGAAGGCCCAGGAAAAGGGTGAAGATTTTCAGGAGGATTTCACCAGAGAGTGCTGGATCCCTGTACTGCGGCGGGAGATCCCGCTGAAGGCCCATGTCCATCGAGTGGACGATATTTTTACGGCCATCCGGATTGCCCGGGAGTTTGGACTGAATATGACGCTGGATCACTGCAGCGAGGGGCACTTGATCGCGGAGGAGTTGGCCGCGGAAGGGTATCCCGCCATCGTGGGCCCTGACCTGACCAGCCGCAACAAGATAGAGGTGCAGAATGTGGCCTTCAAGACCGCCGGAGTGCTGGCCAGGGCGGGGGCATTGGTTGCCATCACCACGGATCATCCGGTATCCCAGATTCAGTCCCTGCCCCTCTGCGCAGGGATGGCCGTGAAATGCGGACTGCCCATGGAAGAAGGACTCCGAGCCATCACCATCAATGCCGCCCGCATCTGCGGGGTATCGGACAGAATGGGATCGCTGGAGCCTGGGAAAGACGCAGATATTGCGATTTTCAGCGGGAATCCTATGGAAGTATTTACGCGGACACTGTATACTATTATAGATGGGCGGGTGGTTTATGGGGCGGAGGATGATTAGGGCCCAGGGATGATTATCCGTCCAAAGGGGCTCATGCCGGCTTGCCCATGAAAAGTGACCAGGTGTAAATGTTTTCGTGAATGTAGAAAGGAAAAGCTTTACCGCTGGGTTTTATTTTGCTATACTATGGAGTGGAAATTGTGTGCGAACCGACAGCTGCGGATGTGCAGGCGGCAGACTGCGGAATCGGATTGCCGGGTGCCGCGGCAGTGTCCGGGGCTATGGTTCGGCCTGGGCGGATACAATTGTAAGAAGGACAGGTACAATGCAGACCTGGAGGAATATAATAATCACAGGGAGCTTCCGGATTTGAATCCGAATAGACAAATAGGTGGGAGAACTGCATGGAGATGACATATCAGGGCCTGAAGGTCCAATACATAGAACAGGGGCAGGGGCCGCTGGCGGTGCTGTTCCACGGCTGGGGGGCCAACAAGGAGTTGTTTCAGGCGCTCATAAGTACTTTGGCAGTGCAGTATCGGGTGGCGGCGCCGGATACGCCGGGCTTTGGCCAGAGTCAGGAACCGGGAGAGGCTTGGAGCCTGGAGGATTATTGTGCTTTTTCCAAAGCTTTTATCGACCATGTGGCAGGACCGGATGACAAAGAGGTGATCCTGGCGGGTCATTCCCACGGAGGGCGCACTTTGATCAGACTGGTGGGAAGCGGTATGCTGGATCAGAAGGTGCGTAAACTGATCCTGATTGACAGCGCAGGAATTGTCCATGAGAAGACACCAGAGCAGATGCGCCGGATCAAACGGTATAAAAGGGGAAAAAAGTTTTTAAGTCTGCCGCCGGTGAAGGCGCTGTTTCCCCATGCGCTGGAACGATTGCAGAGTAAATCCGGATCGGCGGATTACCGGATGGCCTCCCCCGTCATGCGCCAGAGCATGGTGAAGGTGGTCAACGAGGATGTGCGGGAATATCTTCCCAGGATAGAAGCGGAAACCCTGCTGGTCTGGGGAGATCAGGATCAGGATACACCGCTCTCTGACGGACAGCTGATGGAGCGTTTGATTCCCGGTTCGGGGCTGGCGGGGCTGGCGGGGGCGGGACATTTCAGTTTTCTGGACCGGCAGTATCAGTTCCTGGCGGTGATGCGGTCATTTCTGGGAATTGGCAGTGATGCGGCCAATGGCTGAGCAGCCGGGACTCTCAGGACGGTTTTCCGGCTTTGCCCCTTGCGGCATTCGCAAGTCAACTATATTGGCTTTATGCTCGTGCTGGCACGGCGCTTGGCCCATTGCTCGCGGGAATATATAGGATCGCGGAGGAATCCGTAATATGTGTGGGGTGTATACATGATAAATATTTTTTTTATACTTATTTTTGTGACTGCCATTGCGGCCGTTTCGCTGGGTGTGCGCTATACGCTGCACATGTTCCAGCAGAGTTCCTATCAGTACAGGTCTTACTGGCGGTATATGAAAACCCATCCTGCCATGACGCTGCTGCCGCTGGCAGGGGTGGCTGTGCTGGCGGGCTGGCTGGCCGTCAGGAAATCATTGGCGGCGGTGGTTGTGATTTTGGCGCTGGAGTGGCTCTGCCTGCTCCTGCTGGTATTTTTGTACTGGCCCAGAGCCGCCAAGAAAAAACTGATAATCACCGCCAGGGTTAAGCGGCTGATTGCCGCCACGGCGGCGCTGTATCTGCTGGCATGTCTGGCGGTGTCGCTTATGGCGGGAATTTCCTGGCCGCTGCTGCTGGTATCGGCTATGCTTGGGGCCATGCTTAGTCCTTACATGGTACTGCTGGCCAATCTGATAAACAGGCCCATCGAGAAAGGCATCAATCAATATTACATCCGGGACGCCCGGCGGATGCTGAAGGCATGCCCGAATCTGAAGATCATCGGCATCACCGGCAGCTACGGCAAGACCAGTGTGAAGTATTATCTCCACACGCTGCTGGGAGCGAAATACGATGTGCTGATGACCCCGGAGAGCTTCAATACGCCCATGGGTATTGTGAAAACCATCAGGGGGAGCCTGAAGGCTACCCATGAGATTTTTCTCTGCGAGATGGGGGCAAGACATGTGGGGGATATCAAAGAGATTTGTGATATCGTAGATCCCCAGATCGGCGTGATCACTTCTCTGGGTTACCAGCATCTGGAGACTTTCAAGACCCTGGAGCATATTGTGGGTACCAAGAGGGAGTTGTTTGACGCGCTGCCCCCAGGAGGCCCCCGGTTTGTAAACGGTGACAATGAGTTTGTAAAGCAGTATGGGGTGAACCAGGGCGCCGTTACTTACGGCCTGGAGGAGGGCAATGCTTACCGCGCCTATGACCTGGAATACAGTGAGAAGGGAACCAGGTTCATGGTGCAGGCCCCGGACGGCAGCAGGGAGGAATTTACCACCCGGCTCCTGGGCGAGCACAATGTGATCAATATCACCGGGGCCATTGCAGTGTCCCATGAAATGGGGATTCCGCTGGATAAGCTGAAAATCCCGGTGCGCAGGCTGGAGGGGGCGCCCCACCGGCTGCAGCCCATCGCCAAGGGCAACACAATCATCATTGACGATGCCTACAACGCCAACCCCAACGGCGCTCATATGGCGCTCAAGACCCTGGGCATGTTCCAGGGGGTGCGGGTGCTGGTGACGCCCGGCATGGTGGAGCTGGGAGAGCAGGAGGATCATTACAATTATGAGTTTGGCAGGGAGGCTGCGCGGCACTGTGACTATATCGTGCTGGTAGGGCGCAGGCAGACGGAGAGCATTCAGAGGGGTGTGACGGATGCGGACTTTGACGGGGATCATTTCTATGTGGCGGAGGATCTGCAGGATGCCATGAAGTATGTGTACGGCATTGTCACGAACCAGAAGCTGATTGTGCTGCTGGAGAACGATCTGCCGGATAATTATTTATAAACAGCATATTCCCGGGCGGCGGGATATTCATTATCGCCACATGTGCCTGCAGGGAATATGGGAAATCGGAGATCTGAGGATCTCCAATAGGAGGCGTATTATGAAAATTAAGCTGGCTGTTATTTTTGGGGGAAAGAGTGTGGAGCATGAGATCTCCGTTATCTCGGCCCTGCAGGCTTGTGAGTACATCAATCGTGAGAAATATGAGGTCATTCCCCTGTATATGACCAAGGGGGGAGATTTCTATGTGGGGGAGCATATCGGCAATATCGAGCGTTACAAGGATATTCCTCTGCTGTTAAAAGAGAGCACCCGGGTGCTGCTGTTAAATGAGGACGGTAAGGTAAATATGGTGCGCTATCCCATGAAGAAGCTGGGAAACAACGTGCTGGGCAGCATTGATGTGGCATTTCCCATCGTACATGGCACCAATGTGGAGGATGGCACACTGCAGGGATATCTGCAGACATTGGGACTTCCCTATGTGGGCTGTGATGTGCTCTCTTCCGCGGTGGGCATGAATAAATATGTGATGAAGACGGTGTTCAAAGACAATGACATTCCGGTGTTGGACTGTGCCTGCTATAACCTGACGGACTTTGAGAATGTGGAGAAACTGTTGGATCGGATAGAGGGCAAGTTCTCCTATCCCGTCATTGTCAAACCCATCAATCTGGGATCCAGCGTGGGCATCAGCAAGGCGGATCACAGGGATGGGCTGGAGGAGGCGCTTGGCCTGGCCTTCACTTTTGCGCAGAAGATACTGGTGGAGCCTGCCATCCGGCAGCTTAAGGAAATCAACTGCGCCGTGCTGGGAGACGAATTGGAGGCGGAGGCTTCCGAGTGCGAGGAACCTCTGAACGCGGAGGAGATCCTGACCTATGAGGACAAATATATCGGCGGGGGCAAGAGCAAGGGCGCTTCCAAGGGCATGGCCAGCCTAAGCCGCGCCATACCGGCCAACATATCCGGGGAGCGCCGGGAGGAGATACGGAAGATGGCGGTGAAAGCCTTCCAGTGCCTGGGCTGCAGCGGTGTGGCCCGCATTGATTTTATGATAGACAAGGAGACCGACAAGGTATATCTGAACGAGATCAACACCATCCCCGGCTCCCTGGCCTTTTATCTCTGGGAGCCTCTGGGACTTAAGTATCCGGAACTGCTGGAGCGCATGATCCAGCTGGCCCTGAAGCGCCACCGGGAGAACGAAAAGCTGACCTTTTCCTTCGAGACCAATGTGCTGGCCGGAGTGAAGCTGGGCGGCGCCAAGGGCGCTAAGCTGTAAAGATCGTTGAGGTGCTGGCAGAAGGAAAAAGAGGTGATGGAAAGTGCTACAGGAAAGCAATCGTATAGAATTGAAAGCTGCGTTAAATGAAAAACTGGAAAAAGAAATTGTAGCATTTTTAAATAATCGTGAAGGCGGTATTCTTTATATAGGAATTGACGATGAGGGACAGCCGGTTAGAAATCCTGATATAGATGCCATGCAGCTTAAAGCTGCAGATAGGATTAAAAACAATATTCTACCGTCAACGCTCGGCTTGTTTGATATTGTTACTGAAATAATAGAGGGGGTGGCGGTGACAAAGATTGTTGTATCCAGCGGTCTTGAAAAGCCATATTACATCAATGCTCATGTACGGTAAAGAAGCAAGCAACCGAAAACAAGGATAGACCGCCAGCACCACACTATTCCGAACCAAAGAAACCAAAGACTAAAAGACAAGCATTGTGGAAATGTGCATAACAGGCTATGGAATCATGGATAACTC
>CAMWTF010000043.1 GCA_947177105.1 uncultured Lachnospiraceae bacterium
TCTGGCGGGCAGAATCTCTCCACAGCCTGCATGCAAAGCTGCTTCCTTTTCTTCCTCCGGCTCTGTGATGGTAAGTACTCCCGGCTTAACGATCACTGTCATAGGCAGATGGCCGGGCAGCACACCGATTTCTCCCTCGGAGGTGTTCAGCTCTACCATTTCCGCCTCGCCCTCGTAAAATACCCTGCTCGGCGTTATGATCTTCAAAGTCAAGCAATTATTTTCTGCCATGGAAACCCCGCCTTTCCTTATTTCGCTTTGGCCAGTACATCGTCGATGCTGCCGGCGTTCAGGAAATAACTCTCCGGAATGTCATCGTGCTTGCCTTCCAGAATCTCCTTAAAGCCCCGGATGGTCTCGTTGATAGGCACATACTTGCCTTCCAGACCAGTGAACTGGCCTGCCACGAAGAAGGGCTGGGACAGGAATCTCTGCACCTTACGGGCACGGGAAACCACCAGCTTGTCGTCCTCAGACAGTTCATCCATGCCCAGGATGGCGATGATATCCTGCAGTTCCTTGTATCTCTGCAAGATTTCCTGCACACCGCGGGCCACCTTGTAATGCTCCTCGCCCAGAATACGGGGATCCAGAATACGGGAAGTGGACTCCAGAGGATCCACAGCCGGATAGATACCCAATTCCACAATAGAACGAGACAACACGGTGGTAGCGTCCAGATGGGCAAAGGTTGTGGCCGGCGCCGGGTCAGTCAGGTCGTCTGCAGGCACATATACCGCCTGAACGGAAGTGATGGAACCGCTTTTCGTGGAGGTGATGCGCTCCTGCAAGGCGCCCATCTCCGTCTGCAGCGTGGGCTGATAACCCACTGCGGAGGGCATACGTCCCAACAGTGCGGACACCTCACTGCCCGCCTGGGTAAAGCGGAAAATATTATCAATAAACAACAGCACATCCTTGCCGCCCTTATCACGGAAATACTCTGCCATGGTCAGACCCGTAAGGCCCACACGCATTCTCGCTCCGGGGGGCTCGTTCATCTGTCCAAATACCATGGTGGTCTTGTCGATAACCCCTGACTCACTCATTTCATGGTACAGGTCATTACCCTCACGGGTACGCTCACCTACGCCGGTGAATACGGAATAGCCGCCGTGCTCAGTGGCGATATTTCGGATCAACTCCTGGATCAGCACGGTCTTGCCCACGCCTGCACCGCCGAACAGACCGATCTTACCACCCTTCTGGTAAGGACACAGCAGGTCAACCACCTTGATGCCGGTCTCCAGTAACTCAGTCTCTGTGGACTGCTCTTCAAAATCCGGTGCCGGTCTATGGATGGGCTCATAGGTCACATCCGCCGGTGCCGGCTTGTTGTCAATAGGCTTGCCCAATACATTGAAAATACGGCCCAGAGTGTTTTCACCTACAGGCACGGAGATGGGCGCACCTGTGGCAATGGCATCCATGCCTCTCACCAGGCCGTCCGTCGTGCCCATGGCGATACATCTCACGGTATCGTCACCCAGATGCTGGGATACCTCCACTGTCAGCTCGCTGCCGTCTTCGCCGGGAATCACGATTGCCTCGTTGATCTCCGGCAGGCTGCCCTCGCCAAAGCGGATATCCAGCACCGCACCAATGATCTGGGTAATCCTTCCTTTATTTTTTCCTGTCATAACATCCATACCTTTCTGATTAGAGTTCCGCATCTGCCCTCCCGCCGCAGCTACCGACAAAGATAACTCTGTCCGGTCCGCAGCCGGATTTTTTCACACACTTGTGTGCTGTGCGGACAGATGCTGTTCTAGTGGAGCAGGGCTATGAAATCGCCTCTGCTCCGGCTATAATCTCTGTTAATTCCTGTGTGATCGAGCCCTGGCGAGCTCTGTTGTATTTCAGCGTCAAATCACTTATCATTTCTTCCGCATTGCTGGTCGCATTGTCCATTGCCTGCATACGCGCGCCGTTCTCACTGGCCACTGCCTCCATTAACCCGCCGTAGATCAGGCTGGCCACATACTTGGGGATAATCATTTCCAAAGCCTCTTCATCGTCTGCCTCAAAATTCATGGGCACCTCCGGCTCTTCCCCTACGCTTTCCGCCACATGTTCCACAGGCAGGAGTTTCAGCAGAGTTGGCACATGGCTCACGGTGTTCTTGAAAGCCGTGTAGGCCAGATAAATCTCTCCGACCTCGCCCTTGGCATACGCCTTCAGCAGTTCGCTGCACAGCAGCATTGCATCCGGGTAAGCCGGTTCCTCCACAATATCGGACAGATCCATCCGCACCTCATAACCCTCTCTGACAAAGGCATCCTTGCCCTTGCGGCCCACGGCATAGATCAGCACATCCTCCTTATTCCAACCCTCATGGCGGGTCACCAGCTTCACAATATTGGAATTGTAGCCTCCCGCCAGTCCTCTGTTGGAGGAGATGACAACTACGGCCTTTTTGCCGCCGTCTGCAGAATGCAAATATCTGTGCTGCAGGCTGCCCACCCTTGCCAGGATCCGGTTTACCGTCTGGTACATGCAGTTAAAATATGCCTTGGAGTTCTCTGCACTGGCTCTGGCCCGCTGCAGCTTTACGGTGGAAACGAGTTTCATGGCTTTGGTGATCTGCTGGGTGCTCTGTATGCTCCCTTTGCGACGCTTGATATCACGCATTGATGCCATATATTTACCTCTTTCCTGCATATCACAGGCTTAGCCTGTGATATTGCACTAATCTCTACACATTAATGAAACTGGGCCTTGAACTCTTTGAGCGCCTTTACCAGCAGCTCCTCCGTCTTCTCGGAGATAGCCTTCTCCTCTGCGATTGCCCGGGGAATCTCCGCATATTTAGTATCCAGGAACTCGAACAGTTCCTTCTCAAAGTGGGTGATGTTCTCTACAGGCACATCCAGCAGGTATTTGTTGGTAGCCGCGTAGATAATGATAACCTGATACTGCACAGCCATGGGCTGATACTGGGGCTGCTTCAACACTTCCTTGATGCGCTCACCCTGAGCCAGCTTCTCCTTGGTGTCGGCATCCAACTCGGATCCGAACTGAGAGAAAGCCGCCAGTTCACGGTACTGGGCCAACTCCACACGGATGGGGGCCGCAATCTTCTTCATAGCCTTGATCTGTGCAGCGCCTCCTACACGGGACACGGATAAGCCCGCATTGACAGCAGGACGGAAACCTGCGTTAAACATCTCCGTCTCCAGATAGATCTGTCCATCGGTGATGGAGATTACATTGGTAGGAATGTAAGCAGACACGTCCCCTGCCTGGGTCTCGATGATCGGCAGCGCCGTCAGGGATCCGCCGCCGTATTCTTCGCTCATGCGCGCCGCGCGCTCCAACAGTCTGGAGTGCAGATAGAATACGTCGCCAGGATATGCCTCACGCCCGGGCGGACGGCGAAGCAGCAAGGAGAGTGTACGATATGCGGTGGCATGTTTGCTCAAATCGTCATACACCACCAGTACGTCCTCGCCTTTTTCCATCCACTCCTCGCCGATGGCGCAGCCGGCATAGGGAGCAATATACTGCAGGGGCGCCAGGTCACTGGCAGTTGATACCACCACGGTGGTATACTGCATGGCGCCGTACTCCTCCAGAGTCTTAACAATATTGGCCACGGTGGAAGCCTTCTGACCGATGGCCACATACACGCACTTTACATTCTGTCCCTTCTGGTTGATAATTGTATCCAGGGCAATGGCCGTCTTACCCGTCTGGCGGTCACCGATGATCAGCTCACGCTGGCCTCTTCCGATGGGCACCATGGCGTCGATGGCCTTGATACCTGTCTGCAGGGGGGTATCCACGGATTTTCTGGTGATAACGCCGCTGGCCACCCTCTCAATCTTACGGAAACTTTCGTTCTGTACCGGGCCTTTGCCGTCAATAGGCTGCCCCAGCGCATTCACAACACGCCCCAGCATGGCATCTCCTGCCGGGACTTCCACTACCCTGCCGGTAGTCTTAACTGTATCGCCTTCATTAATGTTTCTATGATTACCGAGAAGTACCGCACCCACGTTGTCTTCTTCCAGGTTCATCACCATGCCGTACACTTCGCCGGGAAATTCCAACAGTTCACCCTGCATGGCATTCTCCAGACCATGAACACGGGCAATACCATCTGCCACCTGAATAACCGTGCCGACATCAGATACATTAAGCTCGGACGCATACCGCTTAATCTGTTCCTTGATCACGGAACTAATTTCTTCTGGTCTCAAATTCATAGGTTGGTTCGCACCTTTCTTCCGGTTGGTATTAACCCAACTGGATTTGTATTAATTCCCTCTTCATATCCGCCAGCTTTGTGCGGATACTGCTGTCTACCACTCTGTCCTTGATGCGGATTATCATCCCGCCGATCAGCGAGGGATCCACCGCATAGTGCATCTCCATGGTCAGATAGGGAGTGGTATCAAGAAGCCTTTCCTGTATGTCCGCCTTGCGGCTCTCAGACAGTTCCATAGGCGTAGTCACATAGGCTGTGCCAATCCTCTTCTCCTCCTTTACCTTCTCGGTAAAGTACCGGAAAATCGCCTGTAACTGGCCATATCTCTCCTTGACGAGGATCAACTCCAGAAAACCTGTCATTTCTTTGCTGATCCTCCCTGCAAATGCCCCCTTCATGATCTCCACCTTTTCCTGTTTGGAAATCTTGGGGTGCTTCATCAGTCTGTCCCATTCCGGATTCTGCTTCAGCACTGTCTGGACGAGTTCTACCTCCTCCAGAAACGCATCCGCCTGGTTTGCCTCCATGGCGGTTTGGAACAGTGCCTCTCCATATGTCTGTTCCACTAATTTAGCCATGTATGATCACCTATTTCCTTCAGAGTCTCATTCACCAGGCTGTCCTGGATCTCTGCATTCATGGAAGCTGCCACAGCCTTGCCTGCCATCATCGAGGCGATGCCAATCATCTCCCGCTTCACCTCGTCAGCCATCTTCTGCTTCTCCAACTGGGCCTCTGTGCGGGCGCGCTCCATAATTCTGGACGCTTCCTCCTTGGCCTTGGCAATGATCTCGTTCTCATTCTGCAATGCGCGTTTGCGGGCATCGCTGAGAATCTCTTCCGCTTCCTTGTCGATATCCCTTATCTTCGCCTCATACTCTTCCTTCAGTCTGGCGGCATGCTCCATGTTGCTCTGCGCATCGTCCAGTTCATTTTTGATCTTGTTTTTACGATCCTGCAACATCTTCCTGGCCGGATTGAACAGAAAGTAACTCAGCAGCAGGAACAGTACAAAGATCGCAATGATCATCAGCGTGGAATCAGCCAGCAGCTGGTAGTCCAGATCAAAGAGTCTCTCCATGGGCTCCTGGGCCGTTAAAAGTATCATTCTCTGCCTCCTTTATATACTCGTTCCGTAGTACGCCGTCTCCGGCGTGGATTTACTTGTCCCGGAGGCTTACTTACCTAACGGCTTTACGAATAACAGCAGCATGGCAATTAACAGACCATACAGACCGGTGGTCTCTGCCACGGCCTGCCCCAGCAGCATGGTGGAGGTGACTGCGGACTTAGCGCCCGGATTGCGTCCCACTGCAGCGGCGGCATGACCTGCTGCAATACCCTGTCCAATACCAGGTCCGATACCGGCTATAACTGCCAGACCTGCACCAATTGCAGAACATCCCATGATAAAATTAGTATTGAATTCCATAATTTTTTTCCTCCTACATTAAGGTTTTGCAGTTCCTTATTCATTTTTAATTTTCGCTGCCGATGGCATTATTGATATATGTCATGGTCAGCATACAGAATACATAGGTCTGAATTGCTCCGGAGAACAAATCAAAATACACATGCAGCGCCGCAGGCCAAATGGTGGCAAACCATCCCAGCAGCCCATATACCAGCGCCATCATCACCGTGCCGGACAGCACGTTGGCAAATAGACGCAGGGACAGGGACACCGGCACCGCGATCTCACTGATCAGGTTTATCGGAAACCAGATAGGCAGCCATGGCGGCAGCGGCGAACACATATCCACCCAGATATCCTTAAGCTTTTGATACTTGAACTGATTGAAATGGATCAGCACAAAAGTGAGGATACCTAACGGCAGTGTCACACCGTAGTCCGCCGTAGGCGGACGTAGTCCCAGCAGACCCGATATATTGGACAGCAGAATGAAAATAAATACCGTTCCAATATAATTGTAAAATCTGGGGGCATTTTTTCCCATGGGGCTATCCACCATGCCGTCCAGCTTCTCTACCATCAGTTCCACCACGTTCTGGAACCCCGACGGCACTTCCGTGGCCTTTTTCATGGCCCGGTTCGCCGCGATGGCAAAGCCAATAATGATCAGCATGACGATCAGGATGCACACATGCGATGTTGTTATCCACACCTCATGGCCGAAAAAGCTGTACTTGAACAGGCCATGGATCATAAAATCGATATTGTCAGCTGAGGATAACAAAGGTCCAATTTGCATACTCTCACCTCCCTCTTACTCTATATAGAGTTCTATATGCTTCTTCACGGGCCCTGATTCCTTTTCTCACTCCAACGACGCAGGCTCTGTCACCGTCTCTTCGTCCGGCATGGGTTCAGGCACTGGGTCTTTCTCGTGGAAAAACATATTGCATAATTTATGGGTAAACGGCTGAATATACGCCGCTACTTTCATCGTCATATAACCTAAAAATACAATCAGGGGATTCAGCACATCCGTCAGCATGATAATCCCTAAAATAATACACAGTACCGCATACCGCAGTAAACCGCCCGTCACTACCGCCTTGGCGGCGCCGTCTCCCAAATCCAACGCTCTGTCCAAAGTCCTGTACATATGCCAGGTTCCCAGCAGAGCCAGAAAAATTCCCAGCCACAGGGCGGCGGCATATAAGCCCCTGCTCCCGGCAAACCACATGCCCGCCAGCTGGCACACCACGCCACAGGAAAGGATTCCCAAGTCCAGCTCCAGCAGGGCCCGATTCATCTCTCTCAATCTATTTATCATCTTTTTTGCCTGTATCCTTCTGGTTTTCTCGCCCACCTGCGCTTTTTTCATGAGGCTCGTCGTCATAAACCGACTTGGCCATACGCCAGATGTTCTGAAAACCTGCAATAGCGCCAATAAAGAAGAACAGCACCATAAAAAAAGAGGTGCCACACCTGCGGTCCAGCAGGATTCCCAGCCAGGACATAATCCCGATGGGCACCAGCATATTGATGCCAAACTGCATGATCAGCACCAATGCGCGGTACACGCTTTTATCCTGTTTTTCTTTTCTGTCATAGGGCGCTTTTTTGCTCATTCCATTATTATATATAAAATTTTCAAAAAAGTCCAGCATAAGCAAACAATATCCCTTAAAAATTCTATAATTTTTTCCAAAAAATAAAGTTGACTTATGCACATGCACATTGTAGTATCATTTTAACAGACAAAAAAAGGAGGCCCTATGAGCGAATTACAATTGTACCGCAGACGCCTGCTCCCCGCCGAGTGTATACTACTGAAGGATGATGTCATCGTAAAGCAGACGGAGGATCTGATCATTACCTCCTGGAAGACCCTGAATCCCAAGATTGCCTTCAGCCACGGCTGCTCCTGCTATTTTCTAAAAGAAGGTTTCAAAATCAGTAAATTCTACCGGCAAAACAACACTTTGCTGTACTGGTATTGCGACATTGTAGAGTATGCCCAGGACGAATCTGCCCATACTCTGACAGCCACGGATCTGCTGGCTGATGTGATCGTTTACCCTGACGGCCGCACCAAGGTTGTGGATCTGGATGAGCTGGCCCAGGCTTTTGATACCGGACTGCTCACTGCCGCCCAACTCTCCGCTGCCCTGCGGCAGTTAAATCACCTGCTTACCTACATCTACAAAGATAAGTTCGATCAGCTGCAGTCACCGATAGAAAGCCTCGGACTGTAAAAACGTCCGAGGCTCCTGTGTCAGTTAATAGAAAATATGCCCTCCTATGGAGATGCCTGTTAATCCCGGTATAGGAGTGCGAAAATACACGCAGTTCCCCACATTGCTCAAGCCGGACATGGCTTCTTCCGCCGCTTTATAGCAGTCGGCATTGGCCTTGTTGTCCGCCAGCGCCAGCGCCAGTCTGCCGCTGCCCACCGGGGAGAATTGCTTTTTCTGATAGATCACGCCCAGCACCGTGTCAGGATAGACACTGCTGAGCATCCGATTGATTACCACGGCGCCCACCGCCAGTTTTCCTTCATAGGGTTCCCCACCCGCTTCGCAGTAAATCAGATTGGCAAGCAGATACAGATCCCCGTCTGCAAAAGTCACATCTGAGATATTGCGCCAGGTGGCATTGGCTGCCCGCTGGGACATGGCGATTTCCTGCTGCAGTTTCTTTTTGAGTGATTCCAGGTCCTCCTCCAGCTTTTTTAAATCAGCCTCATATTCCCTGGCCTCCGCCTCCGCGTCTGATATCTGGTCCGCATAGTCTGCCATGCGGTTGCTGGTCTGGCTGATCAGGCCGGATACCCGGCTCTTCTCTGTCTCCGCCTGCACCTTCAGGTAGTCCAGTTCCTCGATCTCCTGCTGCAGTCTGATTTCCTCGGACTCAATGAACTCCCGGTTTGCGATAATCTGGTCCAGCATCTCATCGTCCGCTTCCGCAATGCGCTCTGTATATATGGAGAGATTCAGAAACCTTGCAAAGCTTTCCCAGCTAAAGAAAGCATCCAGCAAATTTTCCTGGCCCATCTCGTAGGCATATTGTATCCTCTTCTCCATACAGGCATACTGCCATTGCTCTTTGACTCTGGCATCCTCCAACGCCTGGGCAGTATCCGCAATCTCCTGTTCCTTATCCCCGATTTGCTGTTCCAGTTCTGTCAGGCGGTCGCTGATTGCTGTCAGCTGCTCATTCAGATCTGCCAACTGCCGTTTCAGAGATTTCTGTTCCCCCTTCAAGCCGTCCAGCTCCTGCTGGTTAGCATCCATCTGGTCTTCCAGTTGATCCTTCTCCTGCTCTTTTTCCTCTATCTCCTGCCTGGTGGAGCTGGTGGCATACGAAGGAAACGGTACGCTGACAAGCATCAGCGCCGCCGCCACTAAAAACGCAATCCTCCGTTTTGTTCCACGCTTAAAATATGTTTTCATATTTCTCACAGTTCCAATTCCACTTTTCTGCCCGTTTTACGGTAAGCCACATACTCCACTCCGGCGGCATCAAACATCCTCTTGGATGCCACATTGGAAGGCGTCCCCTCATACTTGTCGCTTGCATATACCACCGTCTTGATGCCCGCCTGGATGATGGCCTTGGCGCACTCATTGCAGGGAAACAGGGACACATACAGCTTGGTTCCCTCCAGGGAACCGCCCCGGTAATTGAGTATGGCATTGAGTTCGCTGTGGGTCACAAAAGGGTATTTGGTGTCCAGTTCCTCCTCTCCCTCCCTTGCCCAGGGAAAACTGTCATCGGCACAACCATTGGGAAAACCGTTATAACCCATGGACAAAATCTTGTTTTTCCGGCTGACAATACAGGAGCCTACCTGAGTGCCGGGATCCTTGGAACGCATTCCCGAAAGCTGGGCCACTCCCATAAAATACTCATCCCAGCTGATATAATCCTCTCTCTTGCCGCTCATAGCCCGTCCCCTTATCTGGTACCGAAGATGCGGTCCCCTGCATCCCCCAGACCGGGTACAATATACCCATGGTCATTCAGTCTCTCATCCAGCGCGCCAATATACATGTCTACGTCCGGATGTTCCCGCTCCATCAGTTTCACTCCCTCGGGAGCAGCGATAATACACATGAAATGGATGTTTCTGCAGCCCTTGTCCTTCAGCATCTGTATGGCCGCCGCTGAAGATCCGCCGGTGGCCAGCATGGGGTCCACCACAAACACCTCTCTGTCTGCGCAGTCGGCAGGAAGTTTACAGTAATATTCCACTGGCTTCAAAGTCTCCGGGTCACGGTACAGGCCGATGTGTCCCACTTTGGCCGCAGGAATCAGGCTCAACATACCGTCCACCATGCCAAGGCCCGCCCGCAGGATGGGCACGATTGCCATCTTTTTGCCCCTGAGTTCCTTCACTGTGGCAGAACAGATCGGCGTCTTAATCTGCACATCGTCCAACTGTAGATCTCTGGTGGCCTCATAGCAGATCAACATGGCGATCTCGCTGATAGTCTGCCTGAAATCCTTGGTGCCGGTCTCCGCCCTGCGGATAAAGCCAATCTTGTGCTGGATCAGGGGATGATCCATAATTACTACCTTTGCCATCATTTTTTCCTCTTATTTAGAAGTTCCGCAGTTTCCCTCCCAGCACACCTGCCCGGTGATGGATATCTGGCCGCTTTGGGCGTCCGGATATCCATCAGCGCGCTGTACGGGAATCTGCTGTTTAGAAGTTCAGCATGTCCACTCTTCTCTGATGTTTTTCTTCGTTGGAGAAGGGGGTGTTCAGAAAGGTGTCCACAATGTCCAGCGCCAGATTGTCACCGATCATTCCGCCGCCCATGGCCAGCACGTTGGCGTCGTTGTGCAGGCGGGTCATCTTGGCTGACAGAGTGTCCGAACACAGTGCGCAGCGAACTCCCGGCACCCTGTTGGCCGCAATGCTGATACCGATACCCGTAGTGCAGATCACGATACCTTTCTCACAATTACCTTCAGCCACTGCCTGTGCCACCGCCTTCCCGTAGATGGGATAATCCACGGACGCCTTGCCGTCACATCCCATATCCTGATAAGGGATCTGCTTCTCCTCAAGATACTGAATTACTCTCTGCTTCAAATCATAACCGCCATGGTCACTTCCGATTGCTATCATAGTCCCTCCATTCCGTGCTTTTACAGCCGCTTTTATTTTATAGATATGCGTTTCTCCGCCTCTTCACCATCTTAATCCGCATCCTCCAGCACAATTAATCTGTGGCCCGCCGCTTTCAGCAGACGGTTCATTATCGCCTGTCCCAGCCCAGTGGTTTCAAAACATTCCGAGTATATCCATGTCACCTGCGCATCGTCGAAGTCTCTCAGT
>CAMWTF010000044.1 GCA_947177105.1 uncultured Lachnospiraceae bacterium
GCCCGGTACTGCCGCTCGTCCAGCTGAATCCCAATCTCTCCGGTGATGGCCTCCAGCGCGCTTCTTACGTACTGCTCCTCCTGACGCATGGGTATATTCAGCTGATGCAGCATGTGGGCGCAGTTTAGCTCCGCATAATAGTAGCTGGAGGCATATACCAGATCTCCTTTGATAACCAGCTTTTTGTCCATCATCAGATTGTCCAGCTGGGGCCGGATATTCTCCTTTGATACACCCAGCAGAGCAGCGGCACGGCAAAGCAGCAATTCCATGGGCAGATAACAATGCCCCTCCCCCACCGACTGCTGTAGCGTGTAAAATACACCGCTTCGGATTCGGTAGTCGGAGTCGGTGTGAATGCCGATCCTGGAGGCAATCTCGTCCGCAATCTTAAAACCGATACCATGGATATCCTCCGCCAGCTGGTAGGGATTCTCTTTCATAACGCTGTAGAGCTTCATCCCATAGGTGTCATAGATCCGCAGAGCCAATGCGTTGGAGATACCAAACTGCTGCAGATAGATCAGGGCATCCCGCAGATCTCTTTTCTCCTCCATCTGCTGGGCGATCTCGCGGGCTTTATTCTGGCTGATACCCTTGATTTCCGCCAAGCGCTCTGGCTCCTCCTCCATGACACGGAAAGTATCATCACCAAATTTTTTTACAATGCGGGCCGCCAAAGCCGCTCCGATACCCTTGATGGCGCCGGATCCCAGGTACCGCTCCATGCTCACCCGATCCTTGGGCGCTACGGTCTGGTAGGAACTGATCTTGAACTGGGTGCCGTACATAGGATGCTCCATGTATTCCCCCTGGGCCTCTATGGTCTCCCCTTCCGCCAGACCACGACAGCTGCCCACACAAGTGACTGCAGTCTCCTCTCCCATCAACTCCATAACAGTATAACCATTTTCCGGATTCTGATAGATGATATGTTCCACATAACCGCTGATCACATCCATAACCTATTTCTCCTCATACATAAAAAAGGCTGCTTTTTCATTTCAGCAGCCCTTACTTACTCCTAAATCATGTTTCTCTTCATTTGTTCATAAAGCATCTGAGCCAGTCCCAGACTGCTCTGCTCCGTAGTGTCTGCCGCCACCTGCTGGATCATCTGCTCCTTATAATAATCCATCATGCTGCTGCTGGAACCCGCCATCCCTTCCGTGCTGTAGTTGGGAACCGTCTTCTGCATAGCCTTGAACATCTGCTCCAGAAAGTATGCTTCAAACTGTTTGCAGGCGTCCATCAGTTCCTCGTCGGTGGCGTTTTCGTATCCTGTTTTTAACTGTCCCTCCAGCTTGGAGGCAGAGGCATTGTTCGCCGCCATGCTGGCGCTGGCCATGCTGCTCATGCTGCCAGCGTTCCACAAATTACCGATATCCATTGTATGAACCTCCTATTTTGCCTTCCGCGCGTTCTCTGCTATCTCTTCAGATTGTTCGCCTGCTGCAGCATCTCATCCGATGCGGTGATGGCCTTTGAGTTCATCTCATAGGCCCGCTGCGCCACGATCATGTTGACCATCTCATCCACAACCTGCACATTGGAACCCTCCAGGTAATTCTGAAGCACCTTGCTCCTCTCCACATTTGTGCTGGTGAACTCATTGATAGGCTGGCCGCTGGCCGCAGACTCCGCATACAGGCTGTCGTCCAGACGCTCTAAACCCGCCGGATTGTTAAACTGGGTCAAACCAATCTGGATGCCCAGCGGCTGGGGGACATTTCGCTCATCCGGATAACATATGGAACCTTCGGATGTAACCGTTATCCTGCTGACGACATAGTTGCTGCTTAAGCTGATGGGACGCCCCTGGGTGTCCAGCACCGGCAGACCGTCCGAGGTAGTCAGCATGTTGCTGTTGTTCTCTCCCAGCGCCCAGTCGAAATTACCGTTTCTGGTATAGTATGTATTGCCGTCGCTGCCCTGCACGGCAAAGAAACCTTTTCCGTCGATAGCGAAGTTCGTGTCCTTCTCAGAGGAGAGCAGGGGACCCTGTTTGCCGTATAATGCCGTGATGGAAGCATTGCGTACACCCAGACCTACTTGTGCGCCGGTGGGCTTTGGCCTTCCGTCCGCCGTGGTAGTCCTTTGCTGCAAATTCTGGTACAGAAGGGATTTAAATTCATTTACCTCTGTCTTGTACCCCGTAGTATTTACATTCGCCAGGTTGTTGGCAATGTTGTCGATATTTACCTGCTGGGCGATCATGCCTGTCGCCGCTGTCCATAAACTCCGAACCATCTCTTTCTCTCCTGTCTCCGCAGCCCGTATCCCGCCCGGGACACGCCGCAGCTATGATTCTCAATATTTCAGTCAGATTCCTGTCCGTCCGCTTTTACGCCTGCTCGCTATTGAACCCTGCCCAGCTGGTTCGATGCGATTTCCAGGCTCTCATCATAGGTCTGGACGATCTTCTGGTTGCTCTCATAGGCCCTGGTCACGCTGATCATGTTGACCATCTCCGAAATCACAGACATATTGGACATCTCCAGCACACCAGATTTCACTTCCCCAGTGCCGTCCATGGGAGTAGCTCCCTCCACCGGCTGGAAGAATGTATCTCCGAATTTCTCCAGATAATTATAATCCTCGAAATCCGCCACCTGGATCTGCGCCACCTGACGCTCATTCTGGAAGATGTTGCCCGCATCGTCTATTTTGGTGTCTGTAGCCAGGGTGTCAAGCTGGATTCGGCGGTTCTGGGTATCCAGCACATACATGCCGTCATTGTTCACCAGATAGCCGTCCTGGGTCAGGGTAAAATTGCCCGCTCTGGTGTATTTGGTAGAGGTTTCTCCTGCGCTGTCCGTATATTCCAGCGCAAAGAAACCGCTGCCGGACAGCGCCAGGTCATAGGTGTTGTCCGTAATCCGGAAAGGCCCCTGTCCATAGTCTGTATAGTTCTCGCCAATTTTCACACCCAGACGGCTGTGGCCGATAGGCTGGATCGTACCCAGTCCCACGGAGGAATCCTTGATTTTCACCGCCAGCACCTCGCGGAAGGGCTGACTGGTAGAACCTTCCTTTTTAAAGCCCACAGTGGAGGCATTGGCCAGATTGTTGGTCAGTATGTCCATGCGGTTCTGCTCATTGCGAAGTCCCGTATGGGCCGTATAAAGTCCTCTAAGCATACTACATTCTCCTTATTTTGTTCCACATATTTCCTGCAGGCGCACAACGCCATTGAATTGTTCCCGGTTAATCCTCTCTGTAACCGGCCAGAAACTCCACATATTTGCCTGTGCCGATGGCCACCGCTGTCATAGGATCTTCCGCCGTCATGGTATTGATACCGGTCTTGGCGGAGATCAGATCCTCCAGCCCCCGCATCAAACTGCCGCCGCCGGTGAGCACAATACCCCTGTCGGCGATATCCGCCGCCAACTCGGGCGGGGTCTTCTCCAGTACGCTGTGGATGGTTTCCACGATCTGCGCCGTGGTCTCCCGCAGGGCTTCCTCGGTCTCCTCGGAGGATACCTTCACCGTCTTGGGCAGGCCCGTCACCAGGTTACGGCCCCGGACATCCATATAGTCTACTTCCGGCCTTTTGAAGGCGGATCCAATCTTTATTTTCAGATCCTCGGCAGTTCTCTCACCGATCAGCAGATTGTGTTTTTTACGCATATAACGCACGATAGCCTCGTCAAAATCGTCTCCGGCAATCTTTATGGAAGCGCTGACCACAGTGCCTCCCAGGGAAATCACCGCAATATCGGAAGTGCCGCCTCCGATATCCACAATCATATTGCCGCAGGGCTTGGAGATATCAATACCTGCGCCGATGGCTGCCGCTATGGGTTCCTCTATGATGAATACCTCCCGGGCGCCTGCCTGGTAGGTAGCATCCTCAACTGCTTTCTTCTCTACTTCCGTGACGCCGCTGGGCACACAGACTGCTATGCGGGGTTTGCGGAAGGTTCTCTTGCCCAGGGCTTTCTGGATGAAATATTTCATCATTTTCTCGGTGACAGTATAATCCGAGATCACGCCCTGACGCAGGGGTCTCACCGCCACGATGTTGCCGGGAGTACGTCCCAGCATCAGCCGGGCATCCTCACCGATGGCCTTAATCTTATTGGTATCTCTATCGAAAGCTACAACAGATGGCTCCTTTAAAACTACACCTTTTCCTCTAATGTAAACCAAAATGCTGGCGGTACCCAAATCAATTCCAATGTCAGTATACATATGTTACTACCCCTTTCATGGCCTCTTTACTTATGAACGGTAAGATTTTCCGATTTCTGCACAACACATGTTGCCTATTCGGATAACATGCGCTGTGCAGAAAGGAAAATCCAATCGTTCGCAAGTCTATGTTAATGTTTCCACATTTTCCGATAAATAAACAATTCCTGCGCAGACGCGCAACGTCAACGTACATTATACATGAAAACATTTATTTTTCAAAGGGGTTTCGCAAAATTTTAGAATTTTTTAAATGCGAAAAGAAAACGGTTCCTTCCGTTCTCTTTCCGCATCCGTGCTCTCCATATTTATATCGGCAGATTTCAGGATGGCTTAACCCCTCTCCAGCATCTTTTTGACGTAAATGCCTGTGTAGGATCCTGCAGCCTTCGCAATTTCTTCCGGCGTACCCTGGGCAATGACCGTTCCGCCCCGGTCTCCGCCCTCCGGTCCCATGTCGATAATATAGTCCGCCGCCTTGATCACGTCCAGATTGTGCTCAATAACGATCACCGTATTGCCGCCGTCCGCCAGCTTGTGCAGAATCTCCACCAGCTTGTGGACATCCGCAAAATGCAGGCCGGTGGTGGGCTCGTCCAGAATATATACCGTCTTGCCGGTGCTGCGCCGGGACAGCTCCGTAGCCAGTTTGATCCGCTGGGCCTCGCCGCCGGAGAGGGTGGTGGAAGGCTGTCCCAGCTTCACATAGGACAGACCCACGTCATACAGCGTCTGGATCTTGTTGCGGATGGAAGGCACGTTTTCAAAGAAGGGCAGCGCCTCCTCCACCGTCATATCCAGCACGTCATAGATGCTCTTGCCCTTATACTTCACATCCAGCGTCTCCCTGTTGTAACGCTTGCCGCCGCAGACTTCACAGGGCACATACACATCCGGCAGGAAATGCATCTCTATCTTGATAATGCCGTCTCCGCTGCACGCCTCACAGCGCCCACCCTTTACATTGAAACTGAAGCGCCCCTTATTGTAGCCCTTGGCCTTGGCATCCGGCGTGGAAGCGAACAGATCCCGGATCATATCAAACACGCCTGTATAAGTGGCCGGATTGGATCTGGGGGTACGGCCGATGGGGGACTGGTCAATATCTATGACCTTGTCCAGCTGTTCTATTCCCTCGATTCCCCTGTGCTTTCCCGGAATCACCCTGGCCCGGTTCAGATCCCGGGAGAGATGCTTGTTCAACACCTCGTTGACCAGAGAACTTTTGCCGGAACCGGACACACCGGTAACACAGGTCATAATGCCCAGAGGAAAAGTCACATCCACATTCTTCAGATTGTTTTCCGCTGCGCCCAGCACCTTGATATAGCCTGTGGGCTTGCGGCGCGCCCGGGGCACGGGAATGGTCTTTTTGCCGCTGAGATATTGGCCGGTGACAGATTCTTTCACCTGCATGATCTCCCGGGCCGTTCCCACTGCCACCACTTCGCCGCCGTGGGAACCTGCGCCGGGGCCGATATCTACAATATAGTCCGCCGCCAGCATGGTATCCTCATCATGTTCCACCACGATCAGGGTATTGCCCAGATCCCGCAGCTGCTTCAGCGTGGCCAACAGCTTGTCATTGTCCCGCTGGTGCAGTCCGATGCTGGGCTCGTCCAGAATATAGCACACGCCCACCAGACCGGAACCGATCTGGGTGGCCAGTCGAATCCGCTGGGCCTCGCCGCCGGATAGACTTGCGGTGCCCCGGGCCAGGGACAGATAATCCAGGCCCACATCCAGCAGAAATTTCACTCTGGCGCGGATCTCCTTTAGCAGCTGTTTCCCAATCATCTCCTGCTGGGGTGTCAAATTAAGCCCCGTCACAAAATCATAGAGCTTTACAATGGACATAGCCGTGACTTCATAGATATTCTTATCCCCCACGGTCACAGCCAGGGATTCCCGTTTCAGACGCATCCCCTTGCACTCCTTACAGGGAGTGATCCGCATGAAGCTCTCGTATTCCGCCTTGGAGGACTCCGATCCCGTCTCCCGGTACCGGCGCTCCACATTGCGGATCAGCCCTTCAAAAGCAATGGGATATTCGCCCTTCCCCCGCTGCCCTTCATAATATACCGTAACTTCCTTTCCACCCGTCCCGTGAATCAGGACATCTTTGATTTTGTCCGGGTAATCCTTATAAGGTGTATCCAGGTCAAAATGATACTCCTTGCACAATGCCTGCAAAAGCGCATTGGTAAAGCTCCCCTTGGAATTACAGGACTGCCAGCCCAAAACAACGATGGCCCCCTGGTTGATGGACAGCTTCTGGTTGGGAATCATCAGTTCCTCATCAAACTCCATCTTGTACCCCAAGCCAAAACACACCGGACAGGCACCGAAGGGATTGTTAAAGGAAAAGCTGCGGGGCTCCACCTCGCTGATACTGATACCGCAGTCCGGGCAGGAAAAGCTCTGAGAAAAGCTGAGAGTATGGTTTGGTACATCCCCGCCAACCACGTCCACCTCCAAAAGTCCCTCCGCCAGTTCAAGCACATTCTCAATGGAGTCCGCCAGGCGCTTCTGGATTCCTTTCTTCACCACCAGACGATCCACCACAATCTCAATATTGTGCTTGATATTCTTCTCCAGAGGAATCTCCTCGGACAATTCATACAGGTTGCCGTCCACCCGCACCCGGACATAGCCGCTTCTCTTGGCCCGGTCAAAAACCTTCTCATGCATGCCCTTCCGGCCCCTGACCACCGGGGCCAGCAGCTGGATCCGGGTCCCCTCCCCCAGTTCCATGATCTGGTCAACCATCTGATCAACCGTCTGCTTGGCGATGACCCTGCCGCACTTGGGACAGTGGGGAGTGCCGATCCTGGCATAGAGCAGACGGAAATAATCGTAGATCTCCGTCACCGTCCCCACCGTGGAACGGGGATTGCGGTTGGTGGACTTCTGGTCTATGGAAATGGCCGGTGAGAGGCCGTCAATCCGCTCCACATTGGGCTTCTCCATCTGTCCTAAAAACATGCGGGCATAAGAAGACAAAGATTCCATATACCGGCGCTGTCCCTCGGCGTAGATGGTATCAAAGGCCAGAGAGGATTTTCCGGATCCTGACATTCCTGTCAGAACCACGAACTCATTCCGCGGAATGTCCACATCAATATTTTTCAGGTTGTGCTCGCTGGCTCCCCTTATCTTGATATACTCCTTCCTGGGGAGCATTTTCTTGACTTCTTCCATATCTGTATTACCTCGCTTATCTTTATAATTAGGTGATTGTAAAACTCTCTTTCCAATAATAGGAAATGGGGGATTCAGTCCTCTGCGTCCAGCTCGTTTAGCTTGGCCTTCAGCTCCAGCATCTTATCCCGCAGCTGCGCCGCCGCCTCGAAGTTCAGGTCCGCCGCCGCCTTCTGCATTTTCTTCTGGATATCGGCAATCAGCTTCTCCAGCTCCTTGCGGCTCATGGACTCGGGATCCTTCTCGAAGCGCACCTCTTCCTCCGCAATCTCTTTGGAGATGCTGATCAGTTCCCGCACCGCCTTCTTGATGGTTTGGGGCGTGATGCCATGGGCCTTGTTGTAGGCGGTCTGGATAGCTCGGCGGCGGTTAGTCTCGTCGATGGCCGTGCGCATGGACTCCGTGATCACATCCGCATACATGATCACATGGCCGTCCGCATTGCGGGCCGCCCGGCCGATGGTCTGGATCAGGGAAGTGCCGCTGCGCAGAAACCCCTCCTTATCCGCATCCAATATTGCCACCAAAGTGATTTCCGGGATGTCAAGCCCCTCCCGGAGCAGATTGATCCCCACCAGCACGTCAAACACATCCAGCCGCATATCACGGATGATCTCCGCCCGCTCCAGGGTGTCAATATCCGAATGGAGGTATTTCACCCGGATTCCTACCTCCTTCATATAGTCGGTGAGATCCTCCGCCATGCGCTTGGTCAGAGTAGTGATCAGCACCTTATTGTGCTTTTCCACCTCTCGGTTGATCTCCCCGATCAAATCATCCACCTGGCCCTCCACCGGACGCACATCCACCTGGGGGTCCAATAGGCCCGTGGGCCGGATGATCTGTTCCGCCCGCAGCAGTTCATGCTCCTCCTCATATTTCGCCGGGGTGGCGGACACAAAGAGGATCTGATCAATGTGGGCCTCAAACTCCGAGAAGTTCAGGGGCCGGTTGTCCAGCGCCGAGGGCAGCCTGAACCCATAATCCACCAGCGTGGTCTTGCGGGATCTGTCCCCGGAATACATGGCGCCGATCTGAGGAATCGTCATGTGGGACTCATCTATGATAATCAGGTAATCGTCGCCGAAGTAATCCATCAGACACTTGGGCGGTTCCCCTGGCTTCATGCCGCTCAGGTGCCGGGAATAATTCTCTATGCCGGAACAGAATCCCGCTTCCCGCAGCATCTCCACATCAAAATTGGTGCGCTCCGCAATCCGCTGGGCCTCAATCAGCTTGTCCTCTCCCTTGAAGAAGCGCACCCGCTCCTCCAGCTCCATCTCGATATTGTCGCAGGCGCGCTTGATCTTCTCCGCCGCCACCACATAGTGGGATGCGGGAAAGATGGAGATATGGTTCAGCATCGCATGAGCCTTGCCTGTCAGAGGTTCCACCTCGGAAATCCTGTCGATCTCATCCCCGAAAAATTCCACCCGAATCAGGTAATCGCCGCCCTGGGCCGGATAGATCTCCACTACATCTCCCCGCACCCGGAAAGTGCCTCTCTGCAGATCCATGTCATTGCGGTCATACTGGATATCCACCAGCTCCCGGAGCACCTGGTCCCGGTCCTTGACCATGCCCGGCCGCAGGGACACGATCATCTCCTGGTAATCGTCCGGGCTGCCCAGGCCATAGATACAGGACACGCTGGCCACCACGATCACATCCCTGCGCTCAGACAGAGATGCCGTAGCAGACAGCCGCAGCTTGTCGATCTCGTCATTGACGGAGGAGTCCTTGGCAATATAAGTGTCTGAGGAGGGCACGTAAGCCTCCGGCTGGTAATAATCGTAATAGGAGACAAAATATTCCACCGCGTTCTCCGGGAAAAATTCCTTGAACTCGCCGTAGAGCTGGCCCGCAAGCGTCTTGTTGTGGGCGATGATAAGTGTCGGCTTATTCAGAGCGGCAATCACGTTGGCCATGGTAAATGTCTTACCGGATCCGGTGACTCCCAGCAGGGTCTCGCACTGATTGCCCTGCCGGAAACCCTCCACCAGCGCCTCTATGGCCTGGGGCTGGTCGCCGGTAGGGGCGTATTCCGAGTGGAGTTTAAAGATTTTTTGTTCATTCTGCACAAAAGCCACCTCCAAAATTCATAGTAAAAAAGATGCGTATCCCCACGACGAATCCCGTTCACAATTTGCTGTTTTTGCAACTCAGCACACCTTTGTAATTCCATATGGACGAAACAGCACTGAAAGAACTTTTTTATCTTACCACAAATCACTAAATTTGTATAGATATAGAATCGAACTTTTGTTCTTTTTTAGCGTTCTATTTCTTCCAGGTCCGGTAATACTTCTTTCATATACTCTTCTATTTCCAGTACACCATCCGCTATGATACCTCTATTATCAGCATATACATCCATTATTATGAGTTCCTTTGCATGTCCCATAAGCTTTGTATTAGCTCACCATACAACACAAAAAATGCCTGTAGCCACCACAGGCATTTACATTGGAACTCGCATATTCTTTTTGCAAATATAAAATCCCCCCTGACTCTAAAACAGAGCCAGAAGGGAGTAAAAGAATGTCAACCGGCGTACTGATGTACCTGTCAAAGCACCGTTTTTTTCTTTGACCGTTCCATTGTTAAATACGCAGGCTCCCTGGATACACAAGCCTTGCAGGCAATGCATCCAACAATGGGTTTATTACCTATCTAGAAAATCTCTGTTTCAATTCCTTCTTTCTGTAAAATATCCGCCACTTCACACAGGGCAGTATAGGTACAGCCCTCCTTATGCGGACTGCCATTCGCCATTAACACTTTCATTGTATTTCCTCCTGAAAAACGCCTTCATACTACCAGGGTGTCCATTTCATCTGTCTACCAGTTTTTCTTTTCCTTGCTGCTGTCGTGCTGTTTCTTCCTCTCCTCAACCATCTTCACAAACCATTCCACCATGTTTGGATCATAGTGGGAAAAGAAAACGCTTGTCTTTGTATCAAGCGCTGCGATCGCACTCATATCCTCCTCTGACAGGCTGAAATCAAAGACATCCATGTTCTGGATCATTCTTTCCTTATGCGTGGATTTCGGGAGCACGATGACTCTCCGCTGAATGTTCCAGCGCAGCATTACCTGTGCTGCAGTCTTTCCATACTTTCCTCCTATGCCCTTTAACACTTCATTCTCAAACAATCCTCCGCGGCCTTCTCCGAAAGGCGCCCATGCTTCATGCGCAACCTTATACTTCTCCATCCATGTATGATCTTCCACACGCTGGTTCAGCACATGGGTTTCAATCTGGTTGACCATGGGCGGTATCTTCGTAAAAGATGCAAGGTCTACCAGTCTGTCCGAATAAAAATTGGATACACCGATCGCTTTCAGCATGCCTTCCTCATACATATCCTCTAATGCCCTGTACGCACCGTAATAATCATTGAACGGCTGATGAAGCAGCATCAGATCCAGATAATCCGTCTGCAGTTTGCGGA
Source organism: uncultured Lachnospiraceae bacterium (assembly GCA_947177105.1). Classification (GTDB taxonomy): domain Bacteria; phylum Bacillota; class Clostridia; order Lachnospirales; family Lachnospiraceae; genus Acetatifactor. The sequence continues at coordinate 10,854 of CAMWTF010000044.1, forward strand.
GAGATTCTTCCACAGATTTTCTGGTCTCCTCATAGCCATAATGCTCCACCCACACTTTGGAAGTCAGGAAAATATCTTCCCG
>CAMWTF010000045.1 GCA_947177105.1 uncultured Lachnospiraceae bacterium
TGCCCAATCTGCTCATTGTGCTGACTTCGGCCTTTGGCTTTATGCGCGGAGAGAAGGAAGGGCTGTTAATCGGTTTTTTTGCGGGAATGCTCTGTGATATTTTCTTTGCGGATATTTTGGGGTTTTACGCGCTGGTATATATGTATATCGGGTATCTCAACGGAAAATTCTGCAAAATTTTTTATCCGGAGGATATCAAGCTCCCGCTGGCGCTGATCACGGTCAGCGACTTGTCCTATGGAGTGCTCTGCTATGTGCTGTTGTTTTTGCTCCGGGGCAGGCTGAACTTTCCTTTTTATCTGGGGACTGTGATTCTGCCGGAGGTGGTTTATACCATCGTAATCACTTGTTTGTTATATCCGCTGGCCCTGTTTGTGAACAACCGGCTGGAGGGATTTGAGAGAAAGAGAGCGAAGAAATTTGTTTGACAAGCTGAAAGAAGATATCATCATTTTTTTTACAAGCCGTTTGACGCTTCTGACCATTGTCTTTGGGCTGCTGGGGGGCGTACTGGTATACCGCTGCTTTGTGCTGCAAATTGTACACGGGCAGGAATACCTGGACGACTTCATGCTGCAGACAGAGAAAACCAGAGATATCGCCTGTTCCCGGGGCAGTATCCGGGACCGCGGCGGCAATATTCTGGCTTACGATGAACTGGCTTACTCTGTCAAGATAGAGGATGTGTATGAGAACAGTTCCAATAAGAACAAGGAGCTTAACGCCACTGTACACGAATTGATCCGAATGATTGAGAAAAATGGTGATCACATAATTACCGATTTCAATATCGTGCTGGATGAACATGGAAACTACGCCTACAATGTGTCGGGAACCAGGCTGCTGCGCTTTTTGGCGGATGTCTATGGATATACCACCATTGATCAGTTGAAGGAGGAGGAGCGGACCGCCACTCCCCAGGAGGTTCTTGAATATCTGGGCAGGAGATTTGGTCTTGGCCAGTATGCCGTGGAGAATGACACTAAGAGCGATTTCCTGGTGGGAAAGGGCTATACTCCCGCAGAATTCCTGAAGATGATGAATATCCGCTATGCCATGAATCTCACCAGTTTCCGCAAATATATCGGCACCACTGTGGCCAAGGATGTGAGTGTCGAAACAGTGGCTGTGATCATGGAAAATCTGGACCAGCTTGACGGAGTCTCCATCGTGGAGGACACTGTGCGCAGATATAACGAGAGCGAATATTTTGCCCATATTCTGGGCTACACCGGCAAGGTGGATTCGGAGGAACTGGCCAGCCTCAATGAACAGGATCTGGCAAGCGGAGGCACCGGGGAACGATATACCAGCAATGACGTGGTGGGCAAAAGCGGCATCGAAAAGTCCATGGAAACTGTCCTGCAGGGCACCAAGGGTTCTGAGACCGTATGCGTGGACAATATGGGCAAAGTGATCAGCATCCTGGATCGTCAGGAGGCACAGGCGGGCAATGATGTATATCTGTCGCTGGATATGGATTTGCAGATAGGCAGCTACAAGATTCTGGAGCAGCATATCGCCGGTATACTGATTGATAAGATCATCAATGCAAAGGAGGCCCCCGAAGTCACCAACGGGGATCTTAAAATTCCCATCTACGACGTGTACTATGCCACCATCAATAACAATGTCATTGATATCACACATTTTGCGGAAGATGAAGCCGGTGAAACTGAGCGGACCGTCCACGAAAAATATATGGAATACAGGGAGAAGGTCTATCAGCGTCTGCTGCAGGAACTGCAGGAGGGAAAGACCCCCTACAATAGGTTGACGCTGGAGTACAAGATGTACCAGCTTTACATTGTGAACGATATTCTTCGGGCCGGCGGGATTATTGACTCCGCTCTGCTGGATCGCAATGACCCGGTGCAGATTGCCTGGTCCACAGATGAGGTGATCAGCCTGCACGAATATTTAAGCCATTGTATTGCCGTAAACTGGATTGATGTGGACAAGCTGCAGATGGAGCAGCAGTATGCGGATTCCACGGAGATCTATGACAGGATATGCAGCTATGTCTTTGAGGCGCTGGATGAGGAGCTGGAATTTCAGAAGCTGATCTACCGTTTCATGATTGAAAACGACGTGATCAGCGGCAGACAGATTTGCATGATCCTCTGTGAGCAGGAGGCTATTGAGATTCCGCCTGAGGACGAGCAGAGTCTTTTTGACGGCAATATTTCCGCCTACGAATTTATGAAAAACAGGATACTCTATATGGACATCACGCCGGCGCAGCTAGCTCTTGATCCCTGCACCGGCGCCGTAGTGGTGACGGATGTGAGCACAGGCGATGTGTTGTCCCTGGTGTCCTATCCGGGCTATGACAATAACAAGATGGCCAATTCTGTGGACCCGGCATATTACAGCAAACTGCTGGCGGACAAGACCAGCCCCATGCTGAATTACGCCACCCAGTATGCCGCGGCGCCCAGATCTACATTTAAGATGGTATCTGCCACGGCGGCGCTTATGGAAGAGGAAGTTTCCCTAAGCAGCAAGGTGAACTGTACAGGCGCCTACACCCAGGTAACCCCTTCGCCGAGATGCTGGCGGCGCAGCGGCCACGGTTCCCTGAACCTGACGGCAGCCATTCAGAACTCCTGCAACGTCTTTTTCTATGATATCGGATATCGCTTTGCAACCAAAAGCGGGAACTACAATGCCCAGGATGGTCTGGATGTGCTGGCCAAATATGCGGAGATGTATGGTCTGACGGAAAAATCCGGCGTGGAGATCGAGGAATCGCAGCCTTCCGTCTCCGACGAGCTGCCCATCCCTTCCGCCATCGGCCAGGGTACCAACAGCTTCACTGCCGTAGGGCTGACCCGTTATATGGCCACAGTGGCCAACGGGGGGAACTGCTACAACCTGACGCTCCTTGACCAGATACAGGACAAGGAAGGCACGGTACTGACGCGTCAGAAATCGACCCTGCGGGGCACAGTGGAGATGCCTGTGGAGTATTGGAATGCCATACGGCTGGGTCTGCGCCGGGTGGTGGAGGGAAAGAGCTATTTTAACGAGTTGAATGTAAAGGTGGCAGGCAAGACGGGTACGGCGCAGCAGATCACCAGCCGTCCTAATCATGCGCTTTTCGTGGGCTACGCGCCCTATGACATGCCGGAGATTGCCATCACCGTCAGAATTCCCTTTGGCTATTCTTCAGATTATGCGGCTCAGACGGCCAAGGATGTAATATCCTACTACTATGGCTTAGAGCCGGCGGAGGAGATTATAGACGGAATGGCGGCTACTCCCGAGGCAGGAGTCACGATCAATGAGATATAATATGGAACTCTAAATAGGTGAGACAATGAAGGATGCAGTGGTAATTAAGAGCTATCAAAACGGTATTAATCTGATCATGAGGGAGGATGTGCCCTTTGAGCAGATCACTGAGGAACTGGCGGCCAAGCTTTGCAGTTCCCGCGGCTTTTTCGGCAATGCGGACGTGGCGCTTTCCTATGAGGGACGCAGGCTGGAGCATAATCAGGAGCTGGCTCTGGTGGAGGTCATCCGCCAGTCCAGCGACTTAAACCTCGTCTGTGTTGTTGGCAAGGATGAAGAGACCGAAAGACGTTATATCAAGGCAATCCAGAAGGTACAGAAAAAACTGCCGCTGGGCAGCGAGGGGCAGCTCCACAAGGGTTCCCTGAAAAACCGCGAGGTACTGGAGACGGAGAGCAGTATTATCATATTGGGTGATGTATATCCGGGCAGCGCCGTGATGTCCCAGGGAAATATCATTATTTTGGGTGGATTGTATGGGGAGGCTTACGCAGGAACCGACGGCGGAGAGGGAATCGAAGGAACCTATGTGGCAGCGCTTGAAATGGAGCCGGAAAGATTAAAAATCGGCGATTTCAAATATAAAAGCAACGATAAACAGACAAAGTGGGGAATCCGCTCCAAGGTACAGCCGAAAATCGCACATGTGAAAAACGATAAGATTGTCATGGAACCGCTTACCAAGGAGATACTGGACACCTTTTAAACCAGGGTTCGGGCGACGATTATGATTGTGCCATAGGCATGGCAGAACGGAGGTAAGTATGAGTGAAGTAATTGTCGTCACATCAGGGAAAGGCGGTGTGGGTAAGACCACCACATCTGCAAACGTTGGAACCGGTCTGGCCAAGGCGGGGAAGAAAGTGTGCCTGATTGATACCGATATCGGTCTGCGCAATCTGGACGTGGTCATGGGCCTTGAAAACCGGATTGTATACAATCTGGTGGACGTAGTGGAGGGAAGCTGCCGGGTGAAACAGGCGCTTATCCGAGATAAACGCAACCCGGGTCTGTACCTGATGCCTTCGGCCCAGACCCGGGACAAAAGCGCTGTGACCCCCGGCCAGATGGTCAAGGTAATCGAGCATCTGAAGGAGCAGTTCGACTATATTATATTGGACTGCCCCGCAGGCATTGAGCAGGGGTTCCAGAATGCCATCGCTGGGGCGGACAGGGCGCTGGTGGTGACTACTCCTGAGGTATCCGCCATTCGGGACGCGGATCGGATCATCGGTCTTCTGGAGGCCAACGGTTTCCAGAAAATGGATCTGATCATCAACCGGCTGCGCATGGACATGGTAAAGAGAGGAGATATGATGTCTGCCTCGGACGTGGTGGATATTTTGGCCGTGCCGTTGATCGGCATCATACCTGACGATGAAAACGTGGTAGTCAGTACCAATCAGGGGGAGCCGCTGGTCGGTACCAATACCCCCGCTGGCATGGCATACCATAACGTATGCCAGCGCGTACTTGGCAAGGAGGTTCCATTCCTGAACATGGAAAAAACCATATCCTTCTGGACAAGGGTGAGCGGTATTTTCCACAAGGTATGAGAGGGGGCGGTTTGAAGCATGAGACATTTTTTCAGAAAAAAAAGCTCTTGCGAAGTCGCAAAGGACAGACTGAGGATCCTGCTGATTTCAGACAGGGTCAACTGTTCCCCGGAGATGATGGAGCTGATAAAGACGGATATTGCCAAGGTGATATCCAAATACATGAAGATTGATACCGGGAATATGGATATCCAGATCAGTAAGACGGGCAGCTTGAGCAAGAGGGGTATGCGGACCCCCGTGCTCAGCGCCAGCATACCCATACTGGATCTGAATAAGCAATCATAAGAGGATGCATTAAAAAATGTTTAACAAGGGCTATCGAATCAGGAATTACGATTTTAAGTTAATCCTGCTGATACTGGCGCTTTCCGCCATCGGTGTTTTCGCAGTGGGAAGCGCGCAGCCATCGGTACAACAGAGGCAGCTGTTGGGGGTGATTGCAGGTACCTTTTTGATGGTGGTAATCTCCCTGTTTGACTATACGGTTTTATTGAAGCTATACTGGCTGATGTACCTTGGGAATTTAGTACTACTTTTGTTGGTTCGCTATCTGGGATATGAGACAAAAGGCGCGCAGCGCTGGTTTCAGTTCCCTGGCGGCTTCCGATTCCAACCGTCGGAGACTGCAAAAATTTTGTTGATTTTATTCTTCGCACAGTTTATTATGAAACATATAGAGAAGTTTAATACCTTCCGCATCATTGCGCTGTGCGTTTTTCTGGCGGCGGTGCCATGGTATCTGATCTATAAACAGCCGGATCTGTCCACCAGCATTGTGGTACTTGCGTTGTTCTGCATTATCATGTTTGCCGGGGGCCTGAGTTTTAAAGTGATTTTTGGTGTACTGGCCGTTGCCATACCGGCGATGGCGCTTTTAGTGGCGCTGGCCCTGCAGCCGGACAGCACGGTGCTGACCAACAATCAGAGAGGGCGGATTTTGGCATTTATCTATCCGGATCAGTACGCCACTACCACGGCTTACCAGCAGCTGAACTCCGTGACAGCCATAGCCTCCGGCATGCTGGACGGCAAGGGATATAAGAACAACGAGATCACCTCCGTGAAAAACGGCAACTTTATCTCCGAGGCCCAGACGGACTTTATCTTTGCCGTGATCGGCGAAGAGTTCGGGTTCAAGGGAAGCCTTGCAGTCATTTTGCTGGAGATGCTGATCGCTCTGGAATGTATCCACATTGCCCGCAGGGCCAGGGATCCGGCAGGTACGATTATCGCCGCCAGCATGGGGGGCTTGGTGGGGGTACAGGCATTTATCAATATTGGGGTGGCGACCTTCATACTGCCCACCACCGGTCTGACATTGCCCTTTGTCAGTTATGGTCTGACTTCTCTGATGAGCCTTTTCATAGGTATGGGGTTTGTGTTAAATGTACGCCTGCAGGCTAAAAGGTAAGCCTGCAGCAGGGTAACCTGTATTATGCAGGAAAAAGTAAAGCTATATAATGTATGAGAGAGGTGTTGTAACATGAATATTGCACTCATTGCACATGATGCAAAGAAAAAATTGATGCAGAATTTTTGTATTGCGTATCGGGGGATACTGAACAAAAATGATCTGTATGCCACAGGCACCACCGGGCGGCTGATCGAAGAGGTGACCAACCTGAATATTCACAAGTTCCTGGCCGGCCATCTGGGAGGAGAGCAGCAGATTGGGGCCCAGATAGAGCACAACCAGATGGATCTGGTGATCTTTCTGCGGGATCCGCTGACTCCCAAGTCCCATGAGCCGGATGTGAACAATGTGGTGAAGCTGTGTGACATGCACAATATTCCCCTGGCCACCAACCTGGCTACGGCGGAACTGTTGATTAAGTCCTTAGACAGAGGAGACCTTGAGTGGCGTGAAATGTACAAATAATCTCAGGATAAAAATAATCTGCCTTTTCCTTGGCGCGGTGATGCCCCTGGGGTGTATGGGCTGTGGCCGGCAGGCTTATGACATGCCCTACAATCCGGATGCCGCAGTCAGCGGTTTCAACGTGATCAGCCGCCAGAACAGCAAGGCTGCCCACACCTTTGCAGAGGATCTGTGTGTAGTGACCGAGAATGTGATGAATGAGGAAACGGTGGACATGACGCAGGCGGAGGCGGCGGTTCTCTTTGACCTTAACAGCTGTCAAGTGCTGTATGCCAAGAATGCCCACGAAAAGCTGCATCCGGCCAGTCTGACCAAGGTGATGACGGCGCTTGTGGCTCTGAAATACGGCAGCATCGACCAGGTGATGACAGCCACCAGCGCAGTGAATATCACCGAGTCCGGCGCCACGTTGTGCGGCTTAAAACCTGGGGATACCATGACTCTGAACCAGGCGCTGTATGTTCTTCTGCTGCAGAGCGCCAATGATGCGGCCATGATGATTGCGGAGAATGTGGGAGGCAGTGTAGAGCATTTTGTGGAAATGATGAACCAGGAAGCGCTGGAATTGGGCGCTACCAACACGCATTTCATGAATCCCCATGGGCTTACGCAGGAAGAGCATTATACCACGGCGTATGATCTCTATCTGATTTTTGACGAGGCTCTGAAATACGAAAAATTCAACGAGATCATTCAGACCAGCAGTTATGAGGCTACATACAGCGATTCCTCCGGGGCGGTAAAAAACATCAACGTACAGACTTCCAATCTGTTTCTGAGGGGAAATTATAAGGCGCCTGACAATATCACGGTGATCGGCGGCAAGACCGGAACCACCAATGCGGCCAGGAGTTGCCTGATGCTGCTTTCCAGGGATGCGGGGGGATCTCCCTATATCTCTGTCATACTGAAAGCGGAAACCAGGGATCTGGCCTATGAAAAAATGATAGAATTATTGAATGAAATACAGAATTAAAGGTTGTTTTTTATGCTGATATAAACTATAATAAATGTAGTTCTAAAAATTTACTTTAGGAGGGTTACCAATGGTTCAACTGATAGTAGGCAATAAAGGTAAAGGAAAGACAAAACAGTTATTGGACAAGGTAAATAGTGAAGTGAAAAGTATCACAGGTAATATTGTATACCTGGATAAGAGTACCAAACATATGTATGAGCTTAACAATAAAGTCAGGTTGATCGATGTATCTCAGTTCATGATTGAGAATGCCAGTGAGTTTATAGGCTTTGTCAGCGGCATTATCTCACAGGATCACGATCTGCAGCAGATGTATTTTGACAGCTTTCTGAAGATCTCCTGCCTGGAGGGCACGGATATCACAGAGACGGTTGCCAAACTGGAGAGGGTCAGCAAGGCTACGGGCGTGGACTTTATCATGAGCGTTTCCAAGGATGAAGGAGAGTTGCCTGAGGAGGTTAAGAAGAATATTATTATTTCTCTATAAGCGGGATATACCGTTTATGTGGTTTACAGTTATGTGGTTTACATTAGAAACATTGGAAAAACGTACAGACAAAAGCCTCGGACATGGAACTGGGGCTTTTTTCTAAGTGTATGCGGAACATCGGGAACATACGGAACTCTAATCAGTATGTTCCCGTACAGTACACTGATGAATATCGGGACGCCTCAAGCGGCCAGATATTCATCACCCGGTCTGTGGACTGGGAGGGAACATACGGAACTCTAATAGGAGGTGAACGGTGGCACAGAGACAGCAGCCCCCTAACAATATCAGGAAATATCGAAAACCCCTGAATCTGAATATCGGCATGATCATCTTTGTAGCCATCTTGGTATATGTGATATACTGCATTTTTGCCTCTCTGCAGGTGCAGCACATATCGCCCTATGAGGTCAAGGAGGGATCCCTGGCCACGAATTACACTTACTGCGGCATTGCCATACGGCAGGAAAGTGTGGTTACCGCGGACAAAGCAGGCTACATCAACTATTGTGCCCGGGAGGGAGAGCGGGTGGCCTGCGGAGATTTAGTCTACACAGTGGATGAGACGGGACGGCTCAACGACTACCTGCAAAGCACCGATATGGGGGACAATGCCCTCAGCGAGCGGGAACTGGCGGAACTGAGGGGCGAGGTGGTCAGCTTTATCCATGGTTTTGACCCTACAGACTTTAGCAGTACATATAATTTTAAATACAGTATGAAGGGCACGGTCATGAGACTGGCCAACGCCAACATGATGCAGAGCATCAACAATATCAACAACAGCAGTGACCTGATTGATATGGTGGATTTCTGCCGAAGCGGCAGCAGCGGAATTGTGACCTATTGGACAGACGGTTATGAGCAGCTGACCCCGGAGATGGTATCCGCCGATATGTTTGACGACAAGGACTATGAGAAGAAGCAGCTTCTGGGCGTGGATCTGATCACCCAGGGAGATGCGGTGTACAAGCTTGCCACGAATGAGAACTGGTCCCTGGTAATTCCAGTGGAGGAAGATATGGGACTTATGCTGCAGGAAAAGAGCACTGTCAAAATTCGTTTTTTGAAGAATCAATACGAGTCCTGGGCCACGGCCAAGCTGATTCGGGGCAGTGACGGGACGCCCCTTGTCCAACTGGATTTTAACAATTCTATGGTGACCTTTGCCACAGACCGCTATGTGGATATCGAGTTGATCCTGAATGATGAGGTGGGGCTGAAAATCCCTGTTTCCTCCATTGTCCAGAAGGATTTTTACCTGGTGCCCAGCGAGTATATGACTAAGGGGGCGGACGGCTCAGACGGCGTGATTCTGGAGCGCTACAATGAAGATGGAAATATCTACAGCGAGTTTCTGGAGACCTCCGTTTATAATTTTGACGAAGAAAACAAAGAGTACTATCTGGACAGCGCCGCATTGCAGCTTGGCTCCAATATTGTCATGCCGGACAGCCAGGAGAAATATACCATCAGCCGCAGGGCTTCCCTTACGGGTGTGTACAATATGAACAAGGGATATGCAGACTTCAGGCAGATTAATATCCTATACAAAAATGAAGAGTATGCGATTGTAAAGTCCAACACCCGGTACGGACTGAACGTTTATGATTACATTGTGCTGGAGGCCGCCGCTGTAAATGACGCACAGTTTATTTATTAGATTCAGGAATTTATTATAAAAGAGGCAGGACTATGATACGTGATCATTTGATGCAGACCAGACAGAATATAGACAGGGCATGCCGACGGGCAGATCGCAGCGCTAAAGAAGTGGGACTGATAGCCGTGAGCAAGACCAAGCCCGTTTTGATGCTGCAGGAAGCCTATGAGGCTGGTGTACGGGATTTTGGCGAGAACAAGGTGCAGGAGCTGGTGGACAAATACGAAGCTCTTCCCAAGGATATCCGCTGGCATATGATTGGCCACTTGCAGCGAAACAAGGTGAAATACCTGATAGGCAAAGTCTATCTGATCCACAGCGTGGATTCCCTGCGGCTGGCCCAGGAAATTCAGAAGGAGGCGGAAAAGAAACAGACAGAGGTCAATATTCTGGTGGAAGTCAATGTGGCCGGGGAGGAGAGCAAGTTCGGCAGCAGCCGGGAGGAGACCTTGCAGCTGGTGAAGGAAATTGCTCTTTTGCCCTCCGTACATATCCAAGGGCTTATGACGGTAGCTCCCTATGTGGAAGATCCGGAGGCAAACCGCATGATTTTTGCCAACTTGAGGCAATTAGCTGTTGACATTAAACGGGAAAACATTGATAATGTTAATATGCATGTGTTATCCATGGGAATGACGGGAGATTATCAGGTGGCTGTTGAGGAAGGTGCTACTTATGTAAGGGTTGGCACCGGCATTTTCGGGAATAGGTCGTATGAAGGAGAGACAATATAATGGGTGTAATGGACAAGTTTCTGAATTACATGAAGCTGAATGAGGATGAAGACGGCTACTATGATGACGATTACTATGATGATGATATAGATGACACTCCTGCTCCCAGGAAGATGAGCGTGGTGAAGGACGATGACGATCTTCTGGACGAGAAGCCGGTCAGAAAGCCTTCCGCCGGAAAGGTGACGCATCT
>CAMWTF010000046.1 GCA_947177105.1 uncultured Lachnospiraceae bacterium
TGCCACTGCCCCCAGGATTCCCCGCAGCAGCAGGTTCAGCAGCCACTCCAATTGACGCCTCCAGGCCAACGCCAGCAATACCAGTACGCAGACTCCCATGATCAATAATATTTTTGTCTGGCCCATTTGACCCTCCCGGATATTTATATCCAAACTACTTTTTACCATTATATGGTTAAAATGGAAAAAAAGACCAGAAAATTTATTTTGCTGGAATATTTTACAAGCAGCAAGGCTATACTTATACCAACCAAATTTTGACAGTAAAAATGGAGAGCGCTATGAAAACCTATTATAGTCAGAGCTACTACACCTCCGGAAACATGGACATACACTTTTCCGTCCCTTCCTTGCGGGAGGATCTGGAAAAAACCCGCACTGCGCTGGAAATCGCATATGCGGGCTTTGATAACGCTGTCGATCCGGATATGGTCGACTGCTATATTTATGAAATTAACGCACTTCTAAAACGATACAAGCATCTGGCCGCCCTCTCCGAGGAGGAATACGCTGCCACGGCGGACACCGCTCCCGCGGGACGCCTCAAGGGACTATACGAGCATTCCCCGATTCATGCTCTGGTCAGCCATGTTCTCAGTTAACGTATTTTTGCCATAAGTCAGACCTGCATATACGGCCTGGGTGTTCTGCATCACTGGGCCTGCCGTATTCTGAGGAGCGATCTGTCTGTATGCATCCCGCAGCGGCGTGATGATACCGGACACCTCCTGCAGCAGTTCCGTATGCCAGCGTATTTCTGCCTGTGCCAGACGCCGGATACTGTACATGTATAGCTTTCGCAGAGAAACGGCAGGCTCATATTCCAGGTGCAGGGAATTAGTCAGTTCGCTGATGCATTTCCTGGCCCTGTGTACATTCTCCCGATATGCGGTAAAGTCTTCGCGGCTTGCCGCCTCGCCGGCATCCTCCAGATATTGCAGTGTCATATCATATAAAATTACGATCATCTCTGTGGGATTTGCCTGAGAGATGCGAAATGTAAACTGTTGCTTGATCTCCGATGTCATAAACATCCATGCCTTTCTTATTTAGAGTTCCGCATCTGCCCCGCCAGCGCCATATCCGCAGAGCAATTTCCGGCCGCTTCACCGTCCGCAAATTCTCTGGGCGCTGACAGGGCTGTTGCTGTTTAGAGTTCCGCATCTGCGCTGACAGGGCTGATGCTGTCTAGGACTCCGCTTTCGTCACTTACTGCAGCAGCTGCAGCACCTGGGACGGTCTCTCGTTGGCCTGAGCCAGCATGGAGGTGCCCGCCTGGGTCAGCACCTGGTTGGTGGTATACTGGGTCATCTCCTCCGCCATATCCACATCCATAAGCCGGGAATAAGCGGCGGTCATATTCTCCTCGGATACATCCAGGCTGTTCACTGTGGACTCCAATCGGTTCTGGTAAGCGCCCAGCTTGCCTCTGACATGGGATACAAAGCCAATGGCTCCCTCCATCTTGCTCAGGGCGCTCTTTGCCCCCTCCTGGGTACTCACATCAATCTTCTCAATGCCCATATTGCGCAGGGAGACAGGGGGAATCTCCACAGCCAAGACCTGACCCTCATTGGCGCCGATCTGCAGACGCATGGGGCCCACATCGGTGACCTCTATATCCAAGCTCGTCTTCGGCGCAACAGGCACTGTACCATCAGGCGCGTCATTCAGATCCAGCTGCAGTTCAAAACCGTTACTGCCCTTGATGGTCACAAAACCGTTCTCCGCCACAGTATCTTTTACACCGTCAGGAACAGCTTCCACGCCAGCAGGGAAACCAGCTCCCAACTGAATATTTGTCACCAGCTTATTGCCGGTTGGATTGCCCTCCGCATCCAGCTCATCTTGAAACGTAATAAAATCAATTGAATAGGTTCCCGCTGGCGTCTTATCGCTGAAGGTGCTGACCTTGACATACTCGTCGTTGGTATATCCCTTGACATTAAAAGTGCCGTCCAGCAGATTCTGCCCATTGAACTGAGTTGTATCCTTCACACGCTCAATTTCCTCTTTGAGCTGGGCGATCTCATCCTGTATGACCTCTCTGTCTTCGTCAAGAATGGTGCCGTTTGAAGCCTTTACCGTCAGTTCGTTTATACGCTGCAGCATGGCGCTGACCTCATTCATGGCGCCATCCGCTATATTTATGACAGATATCCCGTCCCCGGCATTGTCGTTGGCTGTTTCCAGACCCTTGATCTGTGCGTTCATACGCTTCGCCATGGCCAGTCCGGCAGGATTGTCCTTGGCACGATTGAGCTTCAGTCCAGTGGAAAGCCTCTCCAGGGATGCAGACAAAGCGTCATCATTGTTCTTCAGCGCATTGTTAGTAAGCATTGCTGATACATTGTAATTGATTCTCATATGAATCCTCCTAAATTAAAGTTCCGCATATTCCCGCACAGCACACCCCCGAACGCTCTGTCGTCCAGATACGGAGCAGTGTACTGTCTTAGGCATATGCTTTTAATGTTTTGAACTAAAAGTTCTGCGGATTCCCTTCCGTCTGCTTCTCCACATCCCTGACCGTCTGCAAAAAGGCTTTGGCTGTCGCGTACAGGTTTCCCTGCGGCGCCGCCTCCCCTGTCTCAGTTCTGTCCCAGGACATGGTCGTCTTCCCTGACTCATTATGTACATATTCCACCTGGCCCAGTTGTAAGCCCTCTGCCAGATAACTATCAAATATATCGGACGAACGGCGCAAATTCATAACCGCTTCTCTTTGATTTCCCACAAAATAGCCGTTTACAATGCCGTCCCGGACCTGAAATTCGCCCTTCAGACTGCCCATGCGCTCACTGGTCATTTCAATGCGCACCATGCCTTTTTCCTGCTCCCCATGGCAGATCTGTAAATGTATAGCCGCCAATTCACCGCCCAGTTCCATGGGAAAGTAATATTCCTCCGACTGGGACAGGCTTCCCATCAGATGCAGCTGCTTGGTCATTAACTGCAGAGACCGCACATCCACCAGACTGTCCGTCTCCTCCAGAATCTGACGATGGGTCTGTTTCTCCGAAGCCACCGCTGTCTCTTGATAGGCTTCCCTGAACTCCTCCGGCTCATGCAGACGCTGCCATAATTGTGCGGGCTTCTCCCTGTCTCTGGCACCCGCATTCCAGCGGCCCATGAGCTTCTGAATCTCCTCCTCCATACCCTGGGCTGCCAGCACATTGGCCACTGTAGGCGTTTCCTGGGCGCGATCCAGCTCCTTATAAACTTCCCGGGAAACTGCCGCGGCGTTGGCCATCTCCTGCCGCATTTCTGTGCTGTCCCAGTCTGCTGCCTCCCCTGGCAGCTGGCCGCTCTCCTGTTGTGTAGCATCCGGCGTCTGATTGTTCTGGCCTGTCACAGATGCAGCCTGCTCCTTGGGCCTGACAGCCTCCTCCAGCACCCGGTTCCATTCCCGGGCATATCCAAGATTGATCTGTTCATCAATCCGGGCGCCTCTGTCCTGCAGGCGGCTCAAAGCGCCCACCGCATCATCCACCAGGGTGTTCGTACGCCCTGCACGGCGGCTTCTCACCGCTGACAACAGTGTGGAAAAATTTAACTCCGCACCGGTATTCACAATGCTGCCAATGGAGGCGCTGTCCCCTTTTTCAATCTGGCGCAGCAGCCGGTAACAGCCGATAAACGCACTCTTTTCCTCGGGGGTGATATCTCCTTTTTTCTCCAGCTTATACAGGAAACGACTGTACCGCTCTGTCTCCTGCCCGGTCTCCTGTCCCTGCTGCTGTTCCTCAAAATATTCCTGCAGCTGGGGCAGGCTCTGCTCAAGCGGGTTTACTCCGTCCCGGATCATGCGTAGCACCGCCGCCGGCGTCATCCGCCTGGTGACCTCCTCCACCGTGGCGCAGGCCGCCTTGATCTCCTCCACATGCTCCGGCGTGATCTCCATCCGATTATAGCCCAACACCCGCACGGCCCGGCGGTTTTCCTCCGTCAGTTCATAGCCCAGATCCTGCAAAATATCGTCCACATTGGCAAATGCCTTGCGGATACAGTCCCCCATGTCCGCCCGGGGCTCCGTCCAGATCGCCTCGTAGCGCTGGCCTGCTCTTTCATATTCCGCCTGCAGCGCCTTGCCCGTCCGGTGAAACTCCGCCAGACTCTGGTCTTCCGGCACCCCATCCTCCGATGTTCCACTTTGCAGTCTCTCCTGCCAGCGTCCCACCGTGTCCACAGGCAACTCTGGCAGTTCCTCCGCCACCTGCCAGGCTGCTTCCAGCTGCTGGTAACGGTCAACCGCCTCCTGATCTGTATACTTTGCCTCTGGGAAAAATTCACGGGCCAGTTCCTGCTGGGCCTGTCTGAGCGCCTCAATAGTCTCCTCAATGGGCTTTGTGTCGATGGAGAAGCCGCTTTCCAGAAGCTTTATATTGGTCTCTACCGTCATGCGCAGCCGTATCTCCTCCAGCAGCCTGTGGTCGCTGATGCGCCGCTCCGCATCGCTGCTCTGGTAATAAGCCATCAGATCATATGCCTTCTGCCGGATAGATCTGCTATCTGCCAGATTCCCCTCCATGGCCTCACGCCCGTCCGCAATGGCGGCGGCCGCTGCCCGCACCACCTGTTCGTTTTGCAGCGGGAAAGCCACTCCCCGAATCTCCATGGCCCTTCTCAGACTGTCCCCATCTACCTGAAGCCCTCTCTGAACCAGCCACTTTGCGGCCTCCTGCTCCTGCTCGGTTCCATCGCAGCCCAGGGAAGCCAGCAGTCTGTCAATCTCACCAGGAGCGATAGTCTCCGCTTCCTCCCGTGCCGATGCGGCATCCTTCCCGCTCCCGGGCTGCTCCGCAATGTTCCGGGTCATATAGCCCTTTACTTCCGCGTCAAAATATTCCGCCTGCTGCTCCTGCTCCATGGCGGATCCGCTGGCCTCCGCCAGATAATATCCCTTAACCGTGGCCTCCATACCGCTGCGGACCATATAATAATAGTCCCCTTCCTCCGGCATTTCCAGACTGTCTGCCAGATCCAGGGCCTGCATGACCTTATCCACGTTCTCCATGGACAGAGGGATATCCACCGCCTCAAAGCTCTCCTGCAGCGCCTGGGCCAGTCCTCTGTCCCCCACCGCCGCCGCCAGGGTATCCATATCCAGCGTATCTGTATATCCCGCTACATTACAGCCCGCCTTTACCAGTTCGGCCTTGATCTTATCTAATATGGTCACCGCCTTCTGGGGATCCATTTCCCGGGGATCATATCCCTTCTCAGCCATCTTGGCATAATCTTCGTCGGACATGGTATGTGACATCACTGTCATCTGATTCTGTATTATCTGCACATCCGCAGCGCCGGCCTGTTCCTGAATCTCCGCCAGGTTTTTTCCCTGAGCGGCCCGGGCCTTCTGGTTCTGGTTCCAGCGGTTTCCCAAAGCATTGCCGGGATGAATGCTGTCCCTGCCGTCCACGTAAGCCCCGTACCCCCGGTGGGACCTGCCAGCCTGCTGCCGCTGGACGCGGTGCGATGGCTCCTGAGAGCCGTTCGTCTGTACTGTCTGGTCGAAATTTATTTTCATAAGCATCCCTTTCACATATAAAATAGGTGAATGCACTGGCACTCACCTATTATTTCGGTTATTTTTCTGTTTTCTTAACAGCTTTGCTAGAACTGGAACACCACAGCCGTGTATGGCGGCAGATCAAAGGAAACGGTATAGTCGTGGTAATGGCAGGGCTCCTCCACTGCCGTCAATTCCTCAGGAATCTCATTTCCGTTGCCTCCATAGCAGGTGTCGTCACTGTTTAACACCAGCTTATATTTTTTCTTCTTCGGCACCGGCACCACATAATTCTCCCAGCGCATGGGAGTCATGTTCATCACAAACAGCAAATTGTTGCGGCCGCTCTCGGATTTTCTCACAAAGGAATAGGTGCTCCTGTCCGCATCGTCCGCATTCATCCACTCAAAGCCCTTCCAGGAATTATCATTCTCGTACATGCAGGGATACTTTCGGTACAGCTCCAGCAAATCCCGCACGTAATTGTGCATACCCAGGTTGTTCTTTTCCTGCAGCAAAAACCAGTCAAGCTCTCTCTCTTCGCTCCACTCTCTCTCCTGGCCGAAGTCCTGGCCCATGAACAGCAGTTTCTTGCCGCAGTGGCCAAACATAAAGGTGTAGCCCACCCGCAGATTGGCATATTTGTCCACCGGATAGCCGGGCATCTTGTTCACCATGGAGCATTTCAGGTGTACCACTTCATCATGAGACAAGGGCAGAATGTAATTCTCGCTCTCATTATAGCTCATGGCAAAGGACATGGCATAGTGATTGCCTTTGCGGTACAGGGGATCCAGCTTCATATATTCACAGAAATCATGCATCCAGCCCATATTCCACTTGAAGGTAAAGCCCAAGCCCTCCCCGCCAATCTCGCCGGTCACATTGGGCCACGCCGTGGACTCCTCCGCAATGGTCATAAATCCCGGGTAGGTCCCCCGGATTACGGAATTTAAATGCTTGAAAAATTCTATGGCTTCCAGATTCTTGTTCCCGCCGAACTTATTGGGCAGCCATTGACCGTCCTTTTTCCCGTAGTCCAGGTACAGCATGGAGGCCACCGCATCCACACGGATTCCGTCCACATGGAACTCCTTCAGCCAAAAAAGCGCATTGGCAATCAGGAAATTTTTGATTTCCGTCTTTCCATAGTTGAAAATCTTAGTGCCCCAGTCAGGGTGCTCCCCCAATCTGGGATCGGGATGCTCAAAGATGCATTGGCCGTCGAAACAACCCAGCCCGTGGGCATCCATGGCAAAGTGGGCCGGCACCCAGTCCAGAATCACGCCGATCTTATTCTTGTGCAGCTTATTCACCAGATACATAAAATCTTTGGGAGCGCCGTAGCGGGATGTGGGGGCATAGTAGCCTGTCACCTGATAGCCCCAGGATCCATCATAGGGATGCTCCGCGATCCCCATCAGTTCAATATGGGTGTAACGCATCTCTTTCAGGTACTCCACAATACGGTCCGCGAACTCCCGATAATTGTAGAAGCCCTCCTTGGTGCCGTCAGGGTGCTTCATAAAGGAACCGATATGGCACTCATACACCGCCATGGGCTGCTTCTGCACATCCTTTTTGTCACGTTCCTCCATCCACTTCCCGTCCTCCCAGGCAAAGCCGGAGAGATCCGTAACCCTGGAGGCCGTTCCCGGACGGTACTCCGCATAGTTGGCGAAGGGATCCGCCTTGTACAGCTTATGTCCGTCCTGGGTGGTGATCAGGAATTTGTACATACATCCCTCCTGTACACCGGGCACGAACAGCTTATGGATTCCGCCGGGGCCCAGCTTCTCCATGGGATGGCTTTCCTCATTCCATTCGTTAAATTCCCCGATCACATGGACGCTGGCCGCATTCGGCGCCCAAACGCCAAAAAATACGCCTTCCACACCGTCCTCCCTCGACGGGTGGGCCCCCAGCTTCTTGTAGATGTCATAGTGCGTCCCCTGGGCAAACAGGTACTGGTCCGCCTCGGAAATAAACACTGTATCCTCCTGCTTCTCGGTCTCCTGTACCTTTGCCGCCTGTTTCTTTGGTACTTCCTCTTTGGGCATTTTTGCTCTCGCCTTTGCCATACCCCTACCTCCCAACGATATAATTTATACTCACTAACGATTAGATTTTCCTTTCCGCACAGTGCATGTTGCCCGATTATGCGACATGCGCTGTGCGGAAATTGGAAAATCTTAACGTTAGTCAGTATATATTCCTGAATTTAGTATATAAAGTCGTTCTCCCTCAGAATAATCATATCTTCCTCATCATAGCGCTTTGCCAGCAGTATGTCCACAAAATGCCCCATGGACTTGCGGTTCGCATGACGGATTGCCTCATCCATAATTCCCTTCACATCCATGATGGTCACAGCATGATCGCTGGTCTGCTGTTCCGCAATCCTTGTGTGCAATGCCAGTATCCCCAGTTCGTCGATGGAGTACTCCATCTCCTTGGCGTACTTTTTGCCGAAAGCCACCAATGCGTCATTGCTCAGGGCCTCCATATCCATTCTGGCACTAAAACACTCCGCCAGCTTGGTGTACACGCCCAGGAATTTGTTCATGGCCTTGCGGGTGTCCTCTATAATGACAATGAGTCCAAACTGCTCCCGCTGCGATGCCTTGTAGAGTGTGTCCACTGTGTCCTTGTTCATATCGGAGGCTTTCTGTATGATCAGCGCGCCGTTGGCCAAGCCGTTCAGGGTCTTCATGATATCCCGCTGATTCAGAGATTTGCCGGAAATCTTCGCAATCTTGCCAGAGAAATTGCTGTCCGTCATCTGGACTTCCCGGATCATGTTCTTGGCCAAGGTCAGCGTATCCATGCCCTCATCGCCGGTGATCACCACATTGCCGGTATAGGACGCCATGCTGATGGAATCGATCGCATTGATCAGCTTCTCCCTGGAGGACTTGCCCTGGATAAGGGCGCCGAAAAGTTCCTTCTCCTCCTTCGTCAGCGCACGCAGCCTGGGCTTCTCCCTTGACGGCTTGGATTTCTCCTCAGATGAGGGCTTCCCGGCGGCAGTTTCCGTCTCAGGGACAGTCTCCTCTCTCTCTGTTTCCTCTTCAGAGACTTCCTCCCCAACAGCTTCCTTCCGGCCGGACTTTGCCTTCGCCCGCATGTCTTTTGCCGCGTCTCCCGCCATGGGTTCTTCCTCATAAACCTCTTCCTCTTCGGGCTTCTCCGCAGTCGGTTCTTCTCCGTAGTATTCTTCCTCTACGAACTCCTCCGCAGGCTCTTCTTCGTACTCTTCTTCCCTTACGAACTCCTCCGCAGGCTCTTCTTCGTACTCTTCTTCCCTTACGAACTCCTCCGCAGGCTCTTCTCTGTACTCTTCTTCCTCTACAGATTCTTCCTCATAAAATTCTTCCTCTGCAAGGCTCTCCTCCTCAGCCCCTTCCTCATAATATTCTTCTATATGCTCCTTTGCAAAAACCTGGTTCTCAGCAGGAGCAGAACCCTCGTCAATTTCCTCCAATTCTTCCACTGCGTCCTCTTCGGTGACAATTCCCGCTTCCATCGAGGCGCTTTCGGCTTCGGTCACAATTTCCTCCAACTCCGTCCCTTGCTCCAGCTTCTCCAAAAGCCCGTCCCTTATGGACTCTTCAAAGGCGGTGAACATCGGTCCCGTCTGCCGGAGCACCCTCTGGTGGAGCGCCTCCCTGCGCTTCTCCTCGTTATCACGCTTCATGCGCTCCCACTCGGCCAATATGTCTTCTATGCGTATCTGTCCGGTGATCTGCTTCTCCACCTTCTCCGTCTCAGGAACCACCAGACTGATCTGTCCGTCGGACTCCATTGACAAAACCTCCGCCATCTCTTTGGGCGGCTCAATGCCCAGATTCTGCATCCGCAACTGCTCCATAACCATGGCCGCCGTCCGGTCTTCCGGCTCTGCGGACGCCTCCTCTCTGGGTGAAGCCTTCTCCTCCCCGGAGCTATCCTTTGCAGAAGAGGGCTCTTTCTCCGCAGGCGCCTCTTCCTCCTCTGCGCCCGTTTCTTCTGTCAATATAGCCTCTGTATAGATTTCCTCCTTCGTCACTTCCTCCTGAGGCGGCGCAGTTTCCTCCGTCAGGCCAATATCGCCCATCTCGCCTGTGGCGCCGAAGAAAACCTCCGTTTCCACCTGCTCCTCTGCCGTCTCGTCCTCCGGCTCTGTCTGCGGAACGTTGTACATGTCCGCATCCGCCTCCATCGCAGGCGCCATATTATTGCGGGTGAATGCTGTCTGGGATTCCTCCTCCTCCAGCACCTCCCGCAGTCCCTCGGCCAACTCTTTCTGCAGGTTGATAGTGTTATACTGCCCCACATCCATGGTTTTGACCTGAATCTCTATCTCCTCAGAGGGAATGCGGATGGTAGGGGCATGCAGCACATCCACAGGCTGTACCGCATATTGGGCTTCCTCCGCCATACCCGGCTCCTCTGTCTCCGCCACATATGTATTCTCAGGATAATACTCCTGCCCCTCAGCCTCCTCATAAACCGGTTCCGAATCCTCATAATAAGGCTCTGTATTTTCATAGACCGGCTCCGGCTGGAAACGACTGTCATATCTCCCCTGCTGTTCGGTGGTGAGAGGCTGGTGGAGCATCTTGAGCTCCATGGCTTTCACCACATATTTTCCCTCTCCAAACCACAGAATCAGTTCATCACACTCTTCAATACATTTGGTAGCCAGACCCACCCTGTGATACAGGTAGGCCAGTTCATAGGCCCATTTCTCCCGATAGTCCTTGGTCTTCAGTTCCTCCAGCACGGCAATGCGCTCTTCCAGGCTCACGTCCTGGGCCTGGTACAGCTTGTACTGCAGTATATAGCGTCCCGTGTCCTTGGGGGCAATCTGCACAAATTCCTTATAGTATTCTATGGCCATCACATAGTCTTCTATCTTGATAGAGAGCTCACACAGAGAATATACGATGGTACGTCCCCCGGGGTGGCGGTCGTAGGCCAGCAGCAATATATCCCGGCTGTCCTCATATCTGCGGTTGATTTTATATAAATCACTGATGGTACACAGCATCATCACGCTCTTGACCCGGCGCCAGTCTATAGTGTCCGCAATCTCCGCCGCCTGCTGGTATTCTCCCTGGGCAATCAACGCCTTTATTTCATCTGCTTTTATTTTATATTCGTTTTTATCCAAAGTTTCCTCTTTCCTGCATATCCGAAGTTTGCGATATTCCTTAATCCGTATTTGAATGTATAAAATTCAAACTTACCTCTACATGCATATCGCTGGCTTTGCCTGCGATATTGCACCAATCA